>JBLMYN010000227.1:0-3237 GCA_050258305.1 Actinomycetota bacterium | reverse complement strand
TTGGCGCTGTCTTCCATCAGCACGGAGCCGTGCTGGATCACGTAGCCGCGATCGGAGATGCTGAGGCAGCTGACCACATTCTGTTCCACGATCAGCATGGTGATTCCCGTATTGCGGACTTCCTGGATTTTTTCGAATACCTCGTCCACTACTTTGGGCGCGAGGCCGAGCGAAGGTTCGTCCAGCAGGAGCAATTTCGGTTTCGCCATGAGTCCGCGTGCGATGGCCACCATCTGCTGCTCGCCGCCGGAGAGCGTCCCCGCAAGCTGGTCCAGGCGTTCGGCGAGCCGTGGAAAGAGCGTGAGTTGTTCCTGCAGCGATTGTTTCATCTGGGCGCGTGAGCGCGGCGAGTAAGCGCCCAGGGAGAGATTTTCACGAACCGTCATGAACGGAAACACCTGCCGGCCTTCCGGGACATGGCTTATGCCGAGCGCCACCATGCGATGGGCGGGGACGCGGGACACCTCCTCGCCGGCAAACCGCAAAGAGCCTGCGGAGGGGCGCTTCATTCCTGAGATCACGCGGAGCGTGGTGGTTTTGCCCGCGCCGTTGGCGCCGATGAGAGTCACTATCTCGCCCGGATAGACGCTCAGGCTGACGCCGAACAGCGCCTGCAGATCACCGTAATGGGCGGTGATGTTTTCGAGCTCAAGAAGCGGGGCGCGCGCCGCGCCGTTGCCGGGACTCATCGTGCTATCTCCTTGTACCTCGAACCGAGATAGGCTTCGATAACAGCCGGGTTCCTGACGATCTCTTCGGGCTTGCCTTCCGCGATTTTCGAGCCGTAGTCGAGCACCACAATGCGGTCCGCAATTTTCATGACTACCTGCATCACATGTTCCACGCCGCCCACCACGCTAACGCCCCACTCAGGCAGACGCTTCACGAGAGCGGCCAGGGCCAGAGCTTCAGCCGTCGTAAGGCCGGAGACGACCTCGTCGAGCAGAATCAGTCTGGGTTTCGTGGCCAGGGCGCGGGCAATCTCCAGTCGTTTCAGGGAAGCCAGAGGCAGTCCGCGGGCAAGGAAATCTTTGACTTGCGACATCTGCAGAAACCCAAGGATCTTGCCTGCTTCCTCCTCTGCCTGCCGCACGTTGCCGGTATGCATGAAGGCGCCAAGCATTACGTTCTGCAGGACTGTCAGGCTGGGAAGGGGTTTGACGATCTGGAACGTGCGGCCGATGCCAAGCCGGGCCATGTCGTGAGGCGGCACGCGGGAGACGTCGTGGCCGCTGAATGTAATGGAACCTTCATCGGGATGAAGAAAGCCGCTGATGAGGTTGAAGACAGTGGTTTTGCCCGCTCCGTTCGGCCCGATGACAAACAGAATCTCGCCCGGTTGCATGGTAAAGGAGACTTCCTTTACAGCGCGGAGGCCACCGAATCGTTTGGAAACGTTCTTGAGCTCAAGAAGCGGATTCACTGGGTCCTCCCCTGAGCTTCAGGCTTCATCACAACCGCGTCGGTCGGCGGTCTCCTGCGACGGCGCAGACGTTGCTGCACTCCGCCCACGATTCCTTCCGGCAGGAAAAGGACAACTACAACAATCAGGGCGCCGTAAATCAGCAGGTGGCGCTCTCCGAATTTATCTTTGAATAGTTCGGACGCGCTGGTCAGCAGTATGGCGCCAACCACCGGGCCAAGCAGCGTACCCGCTCCGCCCAGCATGGCGATGATGGCCATCTGCACGGAGATGTCAATGGTCAGCACACTGTCGGGAACAATGAACTGGAATGCGCTGCCGTAAAACGCGCCCGCCAGGGCGGTGAGAAAAGCGCTGAGCAGAAATGACCGCAACTTGTAATTCGCGGTGTCGATTCCCACGGCGCTTGCCGTGTCTTCGTCTTCGCGAATTGCCATCAGGTAATAACCGAAGCGGGATCGTGATGTCCAATAGTTGGTCAGAAAACTCAGGACAGCCAGAATAATGGCGGAAAGGTAAAACAGCTTCCAGAACGATTCGCCGGTGAACAGTGAAGGGGTGCTCAGGCCGATGGCGCCGCCGGTGATATCAAGGTTGGCAGCGCCCAGCCGCAGCACCTCGGCAAAGGCAATCGTAGCCAGAGTAAAGTATGGCCCGCGCAGCCTGAATACAATTTTTCCGACCACGCCTGCCATTACTGTAGAAATGAGCGCCGCCAGAAACAGCGCGATCCACATGGGGACGTGATGCGCCGTGAAGATAGCGAGCCCGTAAGCGCCCATACCGAAAAAAGCCACGTGTCCGAGAGAAAGCTGCCCGGCATAGCCGCCGACCAGATTCCAGGCCAGGCCGAGCGCGGCAAACAACGCAATGCGGAACAACACCTGTAACAGATAGTTGTTGCTCGAGAGCAGCGGCACGCAGCTCACTGCACAGGCGGCGGCAAGCAGTGTCCAGAATTTCCATCCACTCATGCGCGCTGCCTCCCGAAGATGCCACTGGGTTTCAACGACAGCACAAGAAGGAACAGGACAAAGTCGATCGCCAGAGCCCACTGATTCCCGATGTAGGTGCTGGTGATGCTTTCGGCCACGCCCAGCACCAGACCTCCAATGGCCGCGCCTTCAATCGAACCCATGCCGCCGAGAACGACAATCACGAAAGCCTTGAGTGTGTAGTCCTCGCCCACGCTGGGGAACAGGTACAGCGCCGGCAGGAGCAACCCTCCGGCGATCCCGGCAAAAGCAATGCCCAGGGCAAAGCTCAGGCCCTGGATGCGGACCACGTTGATTCCCATCAGTGGCGCGACGTCGCGGTTCTGGGCCGTAGCGCGCAACGCCTGGCCGGGGCGGCTGTGCATCACGAACATCTGCAGGCCGAAGATGAACGCCGCGGCAATACCGAAGGACAGCAGGGACGCTGCATTGATCGTGAACCGGCCGGCATGGAGAGTGCGGTTCACCAGATCAATGTTCGCCTGGTGGTAGTCGGCGCCAAAGGTAAGCTGCGCCAGGTCGATCAGGATCAGGTCAATGCCGATGGTCATCAGGATCTGCATGAACTCAGAACGATCACGGATCGGCTGAATCAGCAGCTTGTACACAACATAGCCAAATAGAAAAAGAAGGATGCCCGCGGGAAGAAATCCGTAATACGGATTGATGTTGAACCTGTCGAACAGCAGGAACGTGGCGTACATGCCAACCATCAGAAAGGCGCCGTGCGCGAAGTTGACAATGCGCATGACGCCGAAAATCAGGGCCAGACCCATGCCGATCAGCGCGTAGAGAGCGCCGATCAGCAGGCCGTCCAGG
>JBLMYN010000226.1:0-2853 GCA_050258305.1 Actinomycetota bacterium | reverse complement strand
AGTAGCGTGTGCCCAACTGAAGATTCATGCTGGGCGTCAGCAGTTTGTCGGTGGAAAAATAACGGATCTTCAATTCCCTGGCCATGCCTCTGCCCACATGCGGCAGAAGCTGCATCAGGCCCATGGCGTTGGCGGGAGAAATGGCTTCCGGATTGAACTCCGATTCCTGGCGGATCAGCGAAGCCACGAGATAGGGATCAAGGTGATTCCTGGCCGAGTCCTTTTCCAACTCATCCCAGTATGCACGCGGAAACAGGCCCTCCCATACAGGACGGGGAATCTGGCTGATTTCCACGTTGAAGTAGCCAGGCACGGCCCGCTTCAGCGCCTCGACGGCCTGGAGATAGCTGCCCGAATCGTTGAAAATCTCCGCCAGGGACTTGGCCATCCACGGCTCTTTCGGTCCTGCGTGCTGAAGCTCTTGCACGGCGAAGTCGTAGAACGCGGCATTGGCCAGCAGTTCCGCCTTCTGCACCGCCAGGCTGTCGCTGGGCGGGTCCCACGATTGCGGCGGAGTTGGCGGCGGGGGCAGCTTATCCAGCACATCAGGGTCACCCACGTTCTCAACGCCGATCCTGCCCAGGCGTTCGCGGGCCAGGTTGGCATAATAGAAAAAGCGGTAATTGTCTGAGAGCTTCTCGTAGTAAGCGCGGGCCAGCGGCTTATCACCTTCGTCTTCGGCGATGCGGCCTCGCCAGTAGATGGCCGCCGGAGCTTCACCCGACGAGGGGTAGAGCGCAAGCTGTTCTTCCAGCAGCCGCTTGGCTTCATCCTTCTTGCCCATGCGAAATGTCAGCCATGCCGTCTTCCAGTGCGCGTAAGGTGAGAAGGGACCCTTCTGCTGGCGTTGATAAATCTCCGCGTAATACTTTGCTCCGGTCTCAAAATCGTTCTTGAGCAGGTACATGTTGCCGGAGGAGAGCAAGGCCCGCTGGAACCAGACGCTGTCCGGCGCCAGTGTGCGGAGTTGAGAAACGAAGTCGTCGTGTTTGTCCTTGTCGTCCTTGTCCCGGGCAATTTCCGCCAGGAAGTAGAGGGCCTGCGCCCTGGCGGAGATCGGCGCGGCGGTATTCTGGACGACCGTGGTAAAAAGACGCTCAGCATCATCGCTCTTGCGCGTCTTGTAAAGCGCCGTGGCAAACCGCACCTGGACCTCAGGCATCCTGTCCGGCGGCGCCTGCTGGGCAAGCGAACTCCAGTCGTTGACCGCATCGGCATAACGGCGCGCTCGCATCAACAGTTCAGCGCGGGTATAGCGCTGGCTATATGTTCCCGACGGCTGCGTCTCGCCGTCGCCGCGCAGGATGGTTGCCGCGAATGGCGCCGGATCGCTCGCCGGCATCTCGAAGTAGATGCGGCGCAGTATCTCCGCCCCCTGGGTTTTCTTCCCGGCTGCCCGGTAAGCCAGGGCCAGTGACAGTTCGGTGTCCGACGCAACAGGCGTGCGGTGCTTTTCAAAGTAGGCAATGGCGTCTTTCGGCTTGCCGGCTGCGACCAGTGCATTGCCATAGAGCAGCACCATGTCATGGAAGTGGATGGAATCAGGATCCCTGTGCTCGAAGTGGGCCAGTGTCTTCAGCACTTCCGCCGCATTGCCTTGAGCCTGCCATGCGCTGGCGCGAAGCCAGTCAAGGTAATCGCCCAGCATCGGCTGCAGAGGCTCAGCCTTCTTCCAGGCGTCGAGCGCCTTGCCGTAATCCTTGTCAAGATAGTGAGCGTAACCCAGAACCAGCCAGGCCAGCGGCGCGGCATCGTCCTTGCTGTGCGCAAGGGCATATTTCTCCACACCCGCGTAGGCCTGAGGCGAGCGATTCTCAAAAAGCTGCTGCGCCATCGGTTTCAGGTCAGTGGAGGCCACAAAAGCACGCTTCATGTGCCGCAGCCGGGCTCTCTCGCGGGCGGACAGCCGATGCTTCTTATGGCGCTTCTGTCGCTTCTTGTGGTTCTTGTGTGATGCGTGCCTGGTCTTCACAGGCTGGGCAGCCGGGGAGTCCGGCTGGACTGTTGCCGTAGCAAACGGAGCGACGGGTGCGATCAGCAGCGCCAGAAAACACGAAAGAGTAAAGGAACGTAGAACTGCCACGGAATTCCTGATCAGCGCGGAAAGCCGTCTCCCATCAGGGAAACGTCATTGTCCGCAAGAATGCGTATTAATTCCTGATTGAAATAGTTTGCTGAAGCCGCCGGGCTCTCGCCATACCGCTTGTCGTATGTGGCACGGCTCTTTTCAATATCCTCACGCAGCCGCGCATACAGGTCCTGGTTTTTTTTGCCCTGCGTCACCTTGGCCTGGTTGTACAACATAATCTCTTCCACCAGCAGCTTGGCAAAACGCTTCGCCTTTTTGTGCAGCTCTGCCTCTTCTGACGCCGGAGCTTCGGGAATCGTTGCAGCGGCCGTTGCCTGTGCAACCGGCGCGGGAGCCGCGGGTGCCCGCTCCGGCGCCCGTTCCGGCTCTGGCATGGCAGCCGCGGATTCGGATTTGCGGGCAGCCCCGGTCTCAAGCCAGAGAGCGGCAAAACGGGTCAAAACGCTCAGCGCCGAAGCATCGAATGAGCCATTTGCTTCCCTGCCGCCATCGGCATAGATCAAGGCGGCGACTTTATCTTTCACCACCAGTGGCAGCACCAGGCATCGGTTTTCAGCCGGCGCTTTGACCAGAGTGAGAAATGCGGCATCAAAATCGGTGGCTTTGCCGGCCGCCGGAGCCCGGCCATTCATGGCCTCGGCGCTGAGGCCGCGCGCCGTGCTCACGCTGGCGGTCTTGATTTGCTCGTTGTTCTCAAAACCCGTGCTCTGCCATCCGGTGATGGATCCGCCTTTGGAAACGAACAGCGCTACGCGGCCGGCAAA
>JBLMYN010000225.1:0-3426 GCA_050258305.1 Actinomycetota bacterium | reverse complement strand
TTCACCTCACGTTCAAAACTTCCAACACTGAGGAGACCTCGCGCCTTTTGCCCGTCGTCTTGCAGGAACAGCTTAAGAAGGTGGGAATCGCGATGGATATCAGGACGTTCGAGTTTGCCGCGCTGTACTCAGACATCCTCAGAGGAGCGTTTCAAATGTACTCTTTGCGCTGGGTGGGCGGAACCAATCAGGACCCTGACATTTTCGCCTACGCCTTCGATTCCAACAGCTTTCCGCCCAAGCGCGCCAATCGCGGCTACTACTCCAATCCTCGAGTGGATGCTCTGATCGCTGAAGGCAGGCAAACTACAGATCAGGCGGAACGCAAGCGTGTTTATGCCCAGATACAGGAGATTCTCGCGCACGATCTGCCTTATATCGACTTCTGGTACATGGATAACGTCCTGGTGCATACCACGCGCATTCGCGACCTCAAAGTGAGCCCTTCCGGCAATTACGACTTTCTCACCACAGCAGAGTGGGCAAAGTAAAGCCACCTGCGGCAAAGTGTTACTATCAAAAGATTCCAATCTATGAAGATCCTTTTCATTGGCGACATCTTCGGCAGCGCTGGACGCAGGATTGTCCGCGATCACCTGCAACACGTGGTGGAGAGCCACAAAATTGACCTGGTGATCGCCAACGCCGAAAACTCCGCCGGCGGCTTCGGGCTCACGCCCTCCATCGCTGAAGAGCTGTTCGACCTGGGCTGCGAAGTGCTGACCACGGGCAACCACATCTGGGACAAACGCGAGATCATCGACTACTTCAACTCCGTCAATGGCGATCCCAGTGGACGCGCGCGCCGCGTGCTGCGTCCGGCAAACTTCGCGGAAGGCGTTCCCGGAATCGGCTGGTACGAAGGCGTAAACCGCAGCGGCCATAAATTTGCCGTCATCAACCTGCAGGGGCGCGTTTTCATGCAGGACAACGATGACCCTTTTCGCAAAGCCGACGCTCTGCTCAAACAGCTCACAGCCAAAGTGGTGCTGGTCGATTTCCACGCCGAAGCCACTTCAGAGAAGATCGCCATGGGCTGGTACCTGGACGGTCGCGTAACCGCCGTGCTGGGAACGCACACTCACGTGCCCACCGCAGACACTCGAATCCTGCCCAAAGGCACTGCCTACCAGACCGACGTGGGAATGACCGGACCTTATGACAGCGTCATCGGCGTGGAGAAAGAACAAATCCTGCAGCGCTTTCTTACCGGGCTTCCGGGACGATTTGAAGCAGCCAAGGGCGATCCCCGCTTTTGCGCCGTTGTAATCGACTGCGATGAGAGCACGGGCCGCGCGCATGCCATCCAGCGGCTGATGCTGGGAGAATAAAGAAAGCAGCCTGCGCACAGGCTGCCTTCGTCTTGTCCCTCTTGTAGCTTTTACCGTCTCGTTCTTTTCCTTGGACGTGTGTGGTGCACCGGCGCTTTCTTGGGTGCGGGCAGTTCTCCTTTTTCCATCGTGAACATGAATGGATTCGGCGTGTAAGCCGTGATGATGCCGATGATATCGATCATCGCTCCGGGTGCGGGCGGTTTTTTCATCGGCTTTTCCATCGTCACGTGAAGATCTGCTTTGTTTGCGGCCTGGTTATCGTCGGACAGCGCGGCTTCAATCGTGTCCGGTGTAGCGGAGATAACTTTCACCGGAATCTTCAACTTGGCCTGGCCGCCTTTTTCCAGGTCCTGGATGCTCTGCCAGACCTTGTTAGCGGCTTCGGTCCCGGCCGGTGAGCAATCCTTCTGGCTCAGAATGAATTCCTTGTCGCCGAAGGAAAGCGTGCTGGGATCATTCTGCTGAACGGCGTTAACCGCCAGATCGCAGGGCGTCGGCTTGGGCGTGATCAACTGGGCGATGTTGGCGGGAGGCGCTGCGGCAGCGCCGTTCTGCTGTACGAACTGGTCCCAGCCCTGATCGTTGCCATGGTAATTGTGATAGATGGCCTTGCAGTATGCATTGATGCTCTGCACAACCTGCGCGCCATTGGGAGCCGATTGCGCCAGATTCATGGCTTTGGCGCAGTGCCAGAATCCATTCAGTTGTATCGGCGTGGAGGAGAGCTCCGCAATCGCCAGCTGATAAACATCACCGTAGTTATTCGGCTGGGTTTGCAGCGCTTTGCCGTAATGCTCCGCGGCGACCGCATAATTCTTTTCCTGCAGAGCGCAGAACCCGGCCGCGCCTTCAAAGATGTTGCTCATCTGCTCTTTCAGCTTGCCGAAGTCGGCCTCTGATATTGTTTCCGGCTTCTGCCATGCGGGCAGGTGTTGCAGTCCGGCCTGGGACTCGTTGCAGGCTGCCTGCAAAGCCGCCTTGTCGCCTTGCGTCGCCTTGGCACGGTCAATGAACGCCACAATCGCCAGCGCGCGTATATTGTTCGGGTCAATCTGCAGGATGCCCTTGGCCGTTGTTTCCACTTTGGCCGGATTGCCGGCCTGCTGGTACGCCGCCATGGCCTGCTCAAGCGCGTCAATCTTTACAATGCTGCTCGGATATTGCGCAACAAACGCTTCCATGGCCGCCGCCTTGGCCGCGGGATCGGTCGTGTTCAGGGCGGTCATATAGGCGTTGTACTCCGCCGGGTCCTTGATCACCTTCTGGCTGGTGGGTTTATTCTGCTCAGCCTGTGATGCGGCCGGCGCCGTTGGTTGCTGGGCAAATGTCATAGAGCCCGCGGTTAGCGCAAGCACAAACGTGACAAGCACTTTCTTCATTGAATCGCTCCTTCAGTCCTTCACTGCCAAAATTGTATGAGGGCGCCTGACGCACCATGGACCGTCCCCAGCCCGGCGGAAAATGGCCCTCTTATATATATCGACCACAACCTGAGCACCGGATTATAAAAGACAAACCCTGGTGTTAAGCAAGTTGCCTCATTTTTGCAGGTTTACTGGTCAGATGCAAAGCTTCCCTGAATCGTTATCCAGAGCCGCCGTTTTGGGCTGCGCGACAGCCCGTTCCGGCGTCTTACGCTTCGGTCTTACGCCCCAAAGACCGCTCGCAAGACCTTGGATGCAAGACCCGCGTATCATTAGACACCGGGACCGCTACAAACAGACAGGAGCAATTTCCATGTCAAAGCATCCGCTTGGCGACAAAGTTGCGCTGGTCACCGGCAGCGGCCGAGGCATCGGCGCGGCCATCGCCTCCAGGCTGGCCGAACTTGGCGCTATCACCGTTCTCTGCGGCAGGACTCAATCCCACATCGATCAAACCGCCGCCAGAATCGCGGCCGCAGGTGGACGCGCGCAAGCTATTGCCTGCGATGTTTCCAACTGGACGTCTGTCGCTGCGCTCGCCGCCATAGTCCAGCAGTCCCTTGGACGGCTGGACATCCTGGTCAACAACGCGGGAATCGGCGGCTTTGGCGGCCCGCTGCACGCCATGCCCATTGAAAAATGGGACGCTGTCCTGAACACCAACCTGC
>JBLMYN010000224.1:0-6134 GCA_050258305.1 Actinomycetota bacterium | reverse complement strand
CCGAAGTGCACGACGGCATCCACGGCAAAGGCGCTTTTTCGCGGACCGCCGATGCCATCCGGTGGGCAAATGAGTCCCGGTTGCCCCTGCAGGTGCATACTACGGTGTGCGAACGCAACCTGGGAGACCTGGAAAGAATCGCAGCCTTGCTGAGCACGCATCGCGTACTGCTCTGGACTGTGTCGTTTCCCGCGCTGCGCCACCAGGAATTGCTGAACCCCGAGGAAACGGAAAATACGTTCGCGCGCCTTTACAGGCTGTCGCGCCTGGTTACTTTCAAGATCAAAACGCCCGAAGCTCCGCATTACCGCCGCTATGTCCTGCAGCAGCGCACTCGCTTAAAACCGGGGCATCCGGAGATTGAAGATGGCATTCCCGGAGTAATGCCGGTGGTTGAAACCCGTGGATCACTGTTCATTACCAGCACGGGCGAGGTCTATCCCAGCGCGTGTCTGCCGGTTTCCGGCGGGAACATACGCACGGAGAACCTCGGCGAAATCTATCGTGAATCAGACCTGTTTCAATCGCTGCGGGACCCGTCCAGGCTTCGCGGCAAATGCGGCCGGTGCAACTTCAAAGAGATTTGCGGCGGGTCGCGGTCGCGCGCCCTGGCGGTGGCCGGAGACATGTTCGCGGAAGACTCAAGCTGCGTGTACGAACCACCTGCCACTGCAAGGACGCAGGAGTGGTCCCCGAAAGCGCTTTAAGCCGGATATTCGCCGTCGCGTCAGGCACGCGAGTGATGATTGGCGGCATCCTGACCGCGATTTTCCTCCTGTGCGTTTTCCTGGTCGTGACGCTCCAGTTCCGTCCTGACTTCGGCGGCGGGCGCGCGTAGCAGCCGCCACATCAGGTACCCGCCGGCGGCGAATACCACGAGAAACAGGAGGACCACCCAGGGATGCCGGGCAAAGAGCGCCTCCACTTCAGTCACGACCTCTTTGCCGAACATTACGGCCAGGACAGACACAACACTGAAGCGGATCAGCCGCCCGCAGAGAATGGCCAGCAGGAAGTTAGTCAGTTTCATCTCAAATACGCCGGCAGAGAAAACGAACAGTTTGAACGGCATGGGAGGGGGCAGCATGGCCGGTAGCATCATGGCCAGGAATTCCTGCTTTTCAAAGCGGTCGCGTATTTTCTCCAGCCGCTTCTGGTCGATTCGTTTCAGCAGAAAAAGCTCTCCACCGGCCCTGCCCAGACCATAGGGGAGCAGGCAGCCTACGGCGGAGCCCAGCGCCGCAGCTATGCAGTAGATCCATGCCTTGTACGGAGCGGAATAAGCATAAGCTGCCACCAGAGCATCAATAGGCATGGGGATGGCAAGGCTGTCAATGCAGGCGATTAACAGCAGCCCCCATCCGCCAAGCGTCTTGAGAGCGGTAATCCAGGCAGTGATTTTGAGCAGAAGTTTGTGAAGAGACAAGTAGCTATTGTACGAGAGGCGGGCATACGGGTAAAAATCACCTGAGGATCACGGTTTTTGCCCCGGCCCCGGGCCGGCCGGGGGCGGGCTGGATAGGGCTACGAAGGTGCCCTTTACATTCCTTTTTTCCAGCAATTACACTAGCGGGTTTGCCGCTCTCGGCAGAGTCCGTACCCTCAATTGAGGAAAACGTACTTGGGTTCGTTGATCGAACAACTGGGAGTAGAACCCCAGAGGTCACTTTGTGCGTTTGTGTATCGGGACTCCGGGAGCGGACTCCCTGGACAGGGTGGAACTGATGATGGCATTTGAAGAGGCCTTCTCCGGAGCTACCGGACGAAGGTGCAGAAGAGATCGTGACCGTTCAGGATGCCGTTGAGTACGTTGAGAAAGACGTGAAGTTGATCTGGCAGTGATCCCGCCCTGGAGCGAATTTCAGGAGACAGCAGACAAGGAGAAAGAAATTCTATGGCAGCAGCAGTTGAAGATAAAGTGAAACAAATCATTGTTGAGCAGCTTGGCGTGGACGAAGGCGAAGTAACGCCCAATGCATCCTTCGTCGACGACCTGGGCGCTGATTCTCTCGACACCGTGGAACTGGTTATGGCCTTTGAAGAGGCGTTCGACATTGAGATTCCGGATGAGGACGCAGAGAAAATCCGCACCGTAAAGGACGCCGTTGACTACATTGAAAAGCATGCGAAAGGCGGGAAGTAATTGGC
Organism: Actinomycetota bacterium; assembly: GCA_050258305.1. Taxonomy (GTDB): domain Bacteria; phylum Acidobacteriota; class Terriglobia; order Terriglobales; family Acidobacteriaceae; genus Angelobacter. The sequence goes on along the minus strand of JBLMYN010000224.1, from coordinate 3,986 downwards.
CAGACGGGTGGTTGTTACCGGTCTGGGTTTGATCTGCGGCGTCGGCAACACCAGCGCCGAAGTCTGGAAGAGCATTGTTGAAGGCCGGAGTGGGGTGGCCAGGATCACCCACTTTGACGCTTCCCACCATGCCTGCCAGATTGCCGCCGAGGTCAAAAATTTTGACCCATTGAACTTCATCGAGAAAAAAGAGGTGAAGAAGATGGGCCGCTTCATCCATCTGGCCATGGCGGCGACGGATGAAGCCGTGAAAATGTCAGGCCTTCAGGTGACGCCCGAGAACGCTGAGCGGGTGGGCGTGCACATCGGCTCCGGCGTAGGCGGATTTGACGTGATTGAGCGCGAGCATGAAGCGCTGATGAAGGGCGGCCCGCGCAAGATCTCCCCCTTTTTTATTCCCGCCGCCATCGTCAACCTGGCGGCCGGGCACGTCAGCATTCGCTATGGCGCCAAGGGTCCCAATGAAGCTACAGCCACGGCATGCACCACCAGCGCGCACGCGATCGGTGATGCATACAAGATTATTCAGCGATGCGATGCTGACGTAATGATTGCCGGAGGCAGTGAAGCTGCCATCACCCCCATGGGCGTGGGTGGCTTTGCCGCCATGCGAGCGCTTTCCACCCGTAATGATGAACCGGAAAAAGCCAGCCGCCCGTGGGACGTGGCCCGCGACGGTTTCGTTATCGGCGAGGGCGCCGGGATTGTAGTGCTGGAAGAGCTGGAACATGCGCGGCAGCGCGGAGCCACGATTCTTTCTGAGATCATCGGGTACGGCATGAGCGCGGACGCATACCACATCACACAGCCCGCCGAGGAGGGCGAAGGCGGCTACAGGGTGATGCGGAACGCCATGCACGATGCCAAAATCACTCCCAACGACATTGATTACGTAAATGCTCACGGCACCTCAACTCCCATTGGCGACGTGCTTGAGACCAAAGCGATCAAGAGGGCCTTCGGCGACCATCCTCATCTGGCGGTCAGTTCCACAAAATCCATGACGGGGCATCTGCTGGGAGGCGCCGGCGGGCTGGAGGCGGGAATTACCATACTGGCCCTCAAAGACCAGGTGCTGCCGCCAACCATCAACCTGGAACACCCGGATGCGGAATGCGACCTGGACTACGTGCCCAACGCCGCGCGCAAAGCGCCCATCAATATTGCCTTGTCCAATTCGTTTGGCTTCGGCGGCACCAATGGATCGCTGATTTTCCGCAGGTGGACAGAGTAGGCAACTTGAGACTTATCGGTACCCTCGCGGCCATATTGTTTGCGTCAGCCCAGTTTGCCGCCGCGAGCCAGGGAGGCTGGACTCTGCGCCAGCAGCCGGCCGCGCTGGTCAATGGCTCACCGGTGCTGTTCCAGGTGACCGCGCCGGAAGAGCTTGCCTCATTACAGGGTACATGGCTCGACCATGAAATAAACTTCCGCTTCAGCCAGGATTGCCATTGCTGGTATGCCCTTGCCGGTGTGCCGCTGGATACCCGCCCAGCCGAATATCCAATTCAGCTTGCGGGCGATACCGCTCACGGAGGGAAAGTGCGTTTCACCAGGACGGAGAGCGTCGGCGAAGCTGACTATCCTTCCACAACCATCAGCGTGGCGCCCAGATACGTGCAACCTCCAAAAGAGATCCTCGCGCGTATTCGAAAAGAGCAGGCGCTCAAGAAAAAGGCCTTTGCTGAAACCGCTTCGGACGCTCTGTGGGGTGGAAAATTTCTGTCCCCGGCGAAGGCTGTTGTCACGGGCGTCTTTGGCACGGCGCGCATTTTCAACGGCGTCAAGCGCAGCCAGCATGAAGGCATCGACTTTCGCGTCCATACCGGGACCCCGGTGCATGCTGCCAATGCCGGCACCGTCATCCTCGCGCGCAATCTTTATTTCGAAGGAAACTGCGTGATCCTGGATCACGGCCAGGGATTGATGACCGTCTACCTGCACCTTTCAAAATTCAAGGTGAAAGAAGGCGAGAAGGTAGAGGCCGGCCAGGTATTGGGATTGAGCGGAGGCACCGGACGCGCCACCGGCCCACATTTGCACTTTGCCGTCCGCTGGCAGGGCAGCTACGTGAACCCGGCAATTCTGCTGAAACTCACGCCACCATAAAGAAACGAGGGAGCGCCGATAGAGGGCGCTCCCGGAAGTGAAGTCCGTCATTTTTCAGGAGAGGGCGACGCGCCTGCCTGGGCTTCGCCGCCTGACGTGCCTCCCATCTAGTGGCTCATTTTGTGGCCCGTCATCTTGCCCCCGGCTTTACACGTGTCCGAGATGTGATCGATGGATGCAACTTTGAAATGCCGTTCGTGGTGCTCTTCCTTCGCTTCTCCTTTTTCCGATTTTTCCGACGCTTCTGATGCTTCTTTCTCTCCCATCTCTGACGCATTGGCCCAGGTTCCGTGCAGCTTTACTTCGTGCCCCACGTGCTTGCTGAGATCCTCGTTGCCTCCCACTTCAATCTTCTTCTTGCCATGTGTAAGCACATAGGCCCCTTCATCATTGGGGCCGCTCAGGCAGCCCATAATCGTGGCTTCGCCCATCCCCTTCTTCATGCCTTTCTTGCTCTTGGCCATCTTGGTTGTGCTGGCGCTGGATTGATCGCCCGCAGCCTGGCTGGAACCGCTGGTCTGCCCCGATGCCCAGGTGATGGCAAACAGCGCCGTCAAAATGCAAAGGACCTTCTTCATAAAGCCTCCAGAGCAGAGTTCTTCTGCTCGTAAGAGTAGAACACATGTTGCGGCTTTCGCGTTGCCGCATGGGGGCAAGAAAAAAGCGTGGCCGGAGCAGCCACGCTATGGGAGAAGGCATGAAGAGTCTCACAACATCGGGGAAAAGTCGCGCTGCCATTCCTTTTGCTCTTTCTGAAATTCCTTCTGCAGGTCCTTGAATTGATCCTTATACTGCCGCATGGATTTTTTGTACTCCTGCATGGCTTTCTCCAGCTCGCCGCGGACATTGGCATTTGCCATCTCGCGCGCTGCCGAATCCAGTTCCGGCCTGAGGGCCTCGAGTTCGCTCGTCAGTGAGGCAAGCTGATCACTATCAAAATCAAGGTAAAGGCTTGAAGAATCGTTGGCGCCGCGTTTGGGCAGGTCAACCGTGAAGGTCTGCTCGCGCTTGTCGCGGACCACGCCCAGGCTCAGCTTGCCGCCGGAACGGTTTTTGTACAGAAGGCGCGCCAGATCGCTTCTGTCCGACAGTTTTTCATTGCCGAAACGCACAATCACGTCACCCGCCTTCAAGCCGCCCTTGTCCGCAGGGCTGCCCTTTTCCACCGAACGCACCAGCACTCCCTCGCCATTCTTCACGCCGAAAAAATCTCCCAACTGGCTGCTCAGGTTTTCAGTTTGCACGCCGAGAATCGCTGAGCTGTTGCGGAGAACGTAAATGTTGCCGGGGATATCAAACCGGTTTCCCATCTCGGGCATTTCAACCTGGGGGAGGGGCGGGATCACGACGACCCGGTTGTTGCCGAAGAGTTTGCTGTGATCGGCCAACTGTACGGACACGGTCATCGGGGCGCCATCGCGGCTGAGGCCCAGAGTAACGGTGCGACCCGGAGGCGTCTCCCGGATCAGCCGGCGCAGTTGCGCCTCGCTGATCACACTCGTCCCGTTGAAGGTGAGAATTACATCGTGCTCGTGTAACCCGGCTTTTCCAGCCGGCGCGTCCCGATCTACGGCTGTAATCTCCACGCCGCGCTCTTCTTTCAGCTTCAGCGGCGCCATCCGGTCTGAGGTGATGTCGCGGATATCCACGCCAAGATAAGACCGGCCGGAAGCAAAAGGGCGAACTTCGGGCATCGGGTTCAGCCCTGATTCAGGTTGCGGCTGCGGCTGTGCTCCGGGCTGAGCGGCGGATACGCTCTTCGGCGTCATGCAGGCCAAAGTTCCAAGAATCAGAACGGTTAAGAACGTGCGCGTCATAATGAATGCTCCACGAATAATCTGTTTGCTGTCTTATTGAGTGTGCGCCCTCAGGAACTG
>JBLMYN010000223.1:0-10154 GCA_050258305.1 Actinomycetota bacterium | reverse complement strand
GATCCGCCGTCTTGTCCATGGAAGCAAGATCCAGGCTGGGCGTGTAAGGCAGCGTGGTAAGCGGCTTCTCATCCACCTTTAACACAGGATTGGCAAGGCCCGGCTTTTCCGCCTGGGCAGGCTGAGCCGGCTGCTTCTGAGCCATGGCCGAGCCGCAGAGCAGAAGTAGTGTGGATGCAAAGATAATGACAGCGCGCGTTCTCATTACGGTCTCCTCCGCGAGACGGCTTTGTAGATTAATGCCGGATGGGGAATTCTCGTTCGACGCGCTAGTTTACAGGAAGAAAGCAGGCGGGAGGAAACATAAGAACCGAAAACCGCTGCGCGACGCACAGACAGGCGCGATTTTGTTTCCCGGCGTGGTTTACGACCCTTAATAGAATTGTGAAGCTGAGCGCCGGCTCATTCTCCAGTGGCGCCGTGCTTACGCGCCTTTGCTCTCATCCCGTCCGATGCCCTCCGAGAGCTTCTATCGTTGCGCCAGATTTCGTCGCGATCTGCGTTTCCAGTCTGGCTATGTGACAGCCATCACTGCCGTATCCCTCTTGAGAAAAGGAGAATACCAAGTTGCAGACCAGCACAGCGCCACTGTGAGATTTTGCGCTCACCGTTCGCGCCCAAAAAACGGTTCGCGACCGAATCCAGGAGGCATCATGAACACCCCATTGGTGTCGGAGCCGCAGAAAAAGGTCCATGCGCCAACCAGCAAGGCTTCCTCGGCAACTACAGTTGCACCCGTGGTGGCATTTCCGTCCCCCGTTCAGCCCCGTCCCATGTTTTCGCAGAGTTTTGTGGAACTCAGCGACGCCGACCGCCACCGCAAGCGCGTCACGCAGACCGGCTCATTCATTGTGCAGACGATCATTCTTGGCATTCTGATTCTTTTGCCGCTGTGGTTTGTTGACATCCTGCCGGTCCAGTCTCTGGCGACGTTTCTCGTGGCTCCGCCGCCGCCGCCGCCGCCACCGCCTCCAGCAGCGGCTCCAACAGTCAAGACAATGCGTGTCACTGAAGTCGTGAATGGAGAGTTGCGTGCTCCCACCAGAATTCCAGAGAAAGTGAAGATGATCAAAGAAGAAGCCCCGCCGCCCTCCAGCGGTGGAGTCATTGGAGGAGTGGTGGGCGGTGTTCCCGGCGGGACCCTGGGTGGAGTTTTGGGTTCCATTATCACCACCCCACACACCAGCGCGCCTCCGGCGGTCGCGCCTCCAAAGCGGCTGCGCGTTTCCAGTGGCATCAGTGAAGGCATGCTGACCCACCGGGTGGAACCTATCTACCCCGCCATTGCGCAACGCGCACACATTGGGGGTACGGTCGAGCTCAGGGCCATCATTGCCAAGGACGGCACCATTCAAAACCTGCAGGTCATCAGCGGCCACCCGTTACTGGTTTCGGCGGCAATGGATGCGGTAAAGCAATGGCGGTATCGTCCTTATGTTCTGAATGGCGAGCCCCTGGAGGTTGAAACCATCGTGATTGTGAATTTCCATATCAACTAGTCCAGGAATGGGCCGAATACAGCTCTGACCGCTTGTCTGTCTGCGAATGGGCCGCTGTGATCAGCGGCTCATTTGTTCAGGATCAAGGATGCTGGCATCACACCCGGCAGGTTGGAACAATTTCTTACATTCCGGGGAATTTCATGCCGGCCAGTTTGCGGCCGAAGCTGGCCTTGCCCATGTCCTTGAACATCTTGCGCATCTGCGCATATTGGCGAAGCAGTTGATTGACTTCCTGCACACTGGTGCCTGAACCGCGGGCAATCCGCTTGCGCCGACTGCCGTTGATTACCTCGTGATGCGCGCGCTCGTGCGCCGTCATGGAATTGATAATCGCCTCCACGCGGTTGAGTTGCTTGTCATCTACGTTGTCGGCGGCCTTCTGCATGTTGGCGAACGGGCCAATGCTGGGAAGCATTTTTATGACGCTTTGCAGGGAGCCGAGCTTCTTGACCTGGCGAAGCTGGTCGCGAAAATCTTCGAGCGAGAAGCCGTCCCCGCCCAGAGCCTTCTTGGCAAATTCCTCGGCCTTCTTCTGGTCAATCTTCTCCTGGGCTTTTTCCACCAGGGTCATGATGTCGCCCATGCCCAGAATGCGGCCGACGATGCGGTCCGGGTGGAACGGCTCGATGGCGTCGTACTTTTCGCCTACGCCGATGAACTTGATCGGCTGGCCGGTGACCTGGCGTATGGAGAGCGCCGCGCCGCCGCGGGCGTCACCATCCATTTTTGTCAGCACGACACCGGTGATGGAGAGCTTCTTGTGGAACTCGTCGGCGGAGCGCACCGCGTCCTGTCCGGTCATGGCGTCAGCGACGAACAGAATCTCCTGCGGGCTGAGCAGCTTTTTGAGCGACTGCATCTCCCCCATCAGCTCATCATCAATGTGCAACCGGCCGGCGGTGTCGACAATCAGGAAATTGCAGCCGGAATTGATCGCTTCTTTTCGCGCCTCTTTGGCCAGACGCTCGACCGTCGCCGTGTCGGCCTGCTCGACTTTGCCTTCGTACAGGTTGGCCTTGACCGCGTCGGCGACAACTTTCAACTGCTGCCGCGCCGCCGGACGATAGACATCCACGGAAACCAGCATGGGCCGGTGGCCGCCCTTCTTGAGCCACGAGGCCAGCTTGCCGGAGGTCGTCGTCTTACCGGAACCCTGCAACCCGGCCATGAGAATGACTGTTGGCGGCTGCGATGCGAACTTCAGTTTGGCTGTGTCTTTGCCCAGGATCTCGACCAGCTCATCGTGGACGATCTTTACCACCTGCTGCGCCGGCGAGAGCGCGGTCATCACTTCCTGGCCGATCGCCTTTTCCTGAACGCGGTCGATGAATTCCTTGACCACTTTAAAGTTGACGTCGGCTTCCAGCAGCGCCATGCGGATTTCCTTCATGGCTTCCTGGATGTTCTCCGGCGTCAGCGTGCCCTGCCCGCGCAGGTTCTTGAATGCGCGTTGTAATTTTTCCTGAAGATTTTCAAACATTTTGGGAAGTTCTCTCGCGCCAGCGTTTCGCGGCGGCCATTTGCTCTGCCTCCATTTTACCAGCCTCCCCGGAGAGGTCCTCCACGCCCAGGTACCTCAGAAAACCCCGCACCAGTTCGCGCTTGAGCGCCTGATCGTCATTCACTGGAAAAAGGTGCTTCCAGGCGCTCATGTCCTGGTGTGCCGCCACGAGTTCGAATGCGGTGCTGATCACCATCATCAGAGCCATGGAAATGGCTGCGCGGGGATCAGGGTGTTGGATGCGGTCCGCATGGGTCATAAACAAATCGACCAGGCGCTCAAACGTCCGGAGTTCCAGCCGCGACGCCTTCTTCCCGAAAGGAGTTTTGCCCCGGCCACGCACGAACTGGCGAAGAGCGCGGAGCAGGGGCGCGCGAGCACGGTAACCCACCACGACGCTGTTGATGATCTGGTCGGCGAAGACGCGCAGAGGAATCTCTCTGGTCATCTCCGGCGTCATCGTGCGCAGGTTTTCATCCTGCCGTTCCAGCATGCCCAGGATCGCGCTCTCCAGCAGCGCGTCCTTATCTGGAAACCTGCGGTATACCGATCCCGGAGTCAGGCCGGCGTGGCGGGCGATGCGCGGAATGGTTGTTCCCTCTACACCGTGCTGCCCCAGGACTTCAATCGCAGCCCGCGACAGCTTTTGCAGCGACTCGCGGCTGCGTTCCTGTTGTGGCTCCAACGTCTTCTTTTTTGTAGTCTTAATCCTTCTTTTCGGCATTGGCAAAATTGTACTTGACATAAATGTAAATGTAAATTTACATTTACATACGCTCGCGGGTAGATGCGGCCGGTCAAAAGCTGCAACCCGCGCGGTCAGGAGGCCAGGAAAATGGCAGACAGCAGCATGAGTCAACCACGCATCAGCTTTGCAGGGCTTGTTTGTTTTTGGAACATTCCTGGCAAACCGGGGGAATCCAGACGCGAGAGATTTTTCTCCCTTCGCGACGATTTGCAAAGGAACGTCGAGCAACGCGCCACCCGGGGCGGCGAGGAAACGCACCCATGGGCGCTGGTCCGCATTTCCGAACCGGGTCGCCGCTTTTGGGGCTTTGCCCGCCGTTCGTAGCAGGCCCGAGATGCCTGCCCAATCACAGGAGAAACAAGTGGCCACCAGCACTGTCGTCGACTCGTCCTTGCCGTCTAAACCGCTGCATCCGTTGCGCGAGGCGCACTTCCGCCTGTTTTTGGCCGGTTCCACCGTCTCCCTGTTCGGCGACCAGTTCTATCTGGTGGCGTTGCCATGGGTGATCCTGCAGCTCACCGGTTCTGCCGTGGCGATGGGTACGGCGATGATGCTGGCCGGGATTCCGCGCGCCGTGCTGATGCTGCTGGGAGGCGTGGTGAGCGACCGCTTCTCGTCGCGCAAGATCATGATGAGCACCGCTTCTGCGCGAGCCGTGTTCGTCGCCGCCATCGCTGTTCTGCTCTGGTTTCACGCTCTTCATCTCTGGCACCTGTATCTGCTGGCTTTTGCATTCGGTACCGCGGACGCGTTCTCTTATCCGGCTGGTTCGGCTTACCTGCCTTCACTGGTAAAAAAAGAACAGCTTCTGGCGGCAAATTCCGTTGTCCAGAGCAGCGCGCAGATTACGACCATCGCGGCGCCTGCGCCCGCGGGGCTGGTAATCAAGGCGTTCGGAACAGCCTCAGCCTTTCTGATTGATGCGGTCAGCTTTCTCTTCATTATTGGGGCATTGTGGAAACTTCCTGATCCTCCGCAGGCAGCCGCGCCACTCGAAAAGAAGCCCCCGATGTGGCGCTCAATCAGAGAAGGCCTCAGCCATGTCTACCGTGACGTTCCTTTACGTTCATTCGTGGTTCTGGCTGCGGCACTCAACTTCTGTTTGGCCGGACCCATCATTGTGGGACTTGCCTATCTCACAAAACAGAGATTCGGCTCACCGGCGTCTTTTGGAATCGTGATCTCATCGCTTGCTGCCGGAGGGCTGGCAGGCTCAGTGCTCGCCGGCATTTGGAAGCCGCGCCGTCGCGGCGTATTGCTGCTCTCCGCCTGCACCGTGCTCGCGCTCTGCCTTGGTTCGATTGGCCTGCTGAATCATTTATGGCCAATTTGCGGCGTGCTGGCGCTGATGGGCATTGCGTCCGGCCTGGCGAATATCCAGATTGTTTCCTGGATACAGCAGAGAGTTGAAATGGCGATCCTCGGCCGTGTAATGAGCGTCCTCATGTTTGTTTCGCGAGGACTGATTCCTATTTCCATGGCTGTCTCCGGAGTCCTCGCTCAGTGGAGCCTCAAGTGGATGTACCTGCTCGGTGCTGTTGCCATGTTGCTGGCGATTTCTGCCGGAGCCTTGCAAAAGCCCGTCCGCGACATCGAATAGTCTTTAGCATGCCAGGGCCGCTATACTGGAAAGAGGAGTGGCCCCCATGAAAGATCCTCTCCGTGCTGCCATCTCTGATGCTCCGGCCTGCTGGCCCGCCCTGCCGCTTGCTTCCTGGCGGGACACCTGCGACACCCTCCACATGTGGACGCAGATTGTGGGCAAGATCCGGCTGGCGCTTACCCCCAAAACGAATCACTGGTGGAACGTGGCCCTGCACGTGGGCGCACGCGGCCTGACCACCGGGGTCATGCCGTATGGCGACCGCGTCTTTGAGATAGAGTTCGATTTCCTGGAACATGAGCTCCGCATCCACACCTGCGATCCCGCGACGCGCGTAGTTCCTCTCGGCCCGCGAAGCGTGGCCGACTTCTACAAGGAATGCATGTCTGCATTGCATTCCCTGGGCGTGGACGTGGAGATCTGGAAGATGCCGGTCGAGGTCGCTGACCCGGTCCCCTTCGATCAGGACACCGTTCACAAATCCTACGATCCGGAATATGCGCGCCGGTTCTGGCGGGTCCTGGTCTCCGCCGACGAGGTGTTTAAAGTCTTCAGCGCGCGATTCCTGGGGAAGTCCAGCCCGGTACATTTTTTCTGGGGGAGCTTTGATCTGGCGGTCACTCGCTTTTCCGGCCGGCCCGCTCCGCCGCGCAATGATCCTGACCCGGTTCTGCGCAAGATCATGCAGGAGGCATATTCGCATGAAGTTATCAGCGCGGGCTGGTGGCCTGGTGGCGGTGACGTGAAAGACGCCGCATTCTATTGTTACGCCGCTCCCGAACCGCAGGGTTTTGCGTCCGCCCGCATCCGTCCCGCGCAGGCGCGCTACGAGCCCAAGGCCGGGGAATTTCTGCTGATGTATGACGATGTTCGCCAGGCCAAATCACCCACGGAAACGGTGCTCGATTTCCTGCAAAGCACTTATGAAGCGGGCGCCGAAGCAGGCAAGTGGGACCGCAAGGCTTTAGACAGGCCTCCGGACAAGTCAGCCGGGGCAGCTTAGGAGACCGCGATGGCATCCGAGTGCAAGCATCTGCAGCATCCGAAAATTATCACCACGAAAACTCACGTTTGCGAAGACTGCATCAAGACCGGTGACACCTGGGTCCATCTGCGGCTCTGCATGGAATGCGGGCACGTGGCTTGCTGTGACTCCTCGAAAAACAAACACGCCACCAGACATTTCCATAGCAGCAAACATCCTGTGATCCGTTCCGTAGAACCGGGAGAAACCTGGACCTGGTGTTACGTGGACGAATTGATGGGCGAGTTGAGCCGGGCCTCAGTTCCATAGCGTTTGGAGCTGAGAACTCTGCATCTTCTCCGGGGACCTGCCAATGAAACGTAAAATTGCAGCCGGAGGCTCCCGCGAGTGCCTCTTCATTTGGCGTCTTTTTTGCGAGATTCCTCTGGTCAGAAATCCCTCGAAAATGGTTTAATGTATGCTCCCAGGGAAAAGTTAGAATTCACTTATAAATCTCTTGTTTGTGAATGATGAGAGAATCACGCGACTCTGTCTTATAATGACAGGCTAAACATGGATTCAATTTTAAAAAACGAAAAACTTCTTGATCCCATTGGCTGGAGACTTCTGCACGAACTGCAGGTGAATGGCCGCCTTTCCTATGCCGAACTTGGACGCAGAGTTGGCCTGACGACACCCGCTGTTGTGGAGCGTGTGAAACGAATGGAAGAGGCCGGCATCATCGTCGGCTACCATGCCGATATTGACCCGATGAAGGTCGGAATGCCGATATCAGCATTCATCAGAATGTCCGTTGTGGGGGACGTCTTCAGCAAGATCACCGCAGTGGTGAAGGCCTCGCCGGAAGTGGTGGAGTGCCATCGTGGAACAGGCGCGGATTCGTTCATTATGAAGGTGAACGTGCGCTCGGTGGAGCATCTGGAATCGCTGATTGATCGCTTGACGCCTTTCGGAACAACTTCAACCTCAATTGTCCTCTCCTCACCAGTGCAGCGGCGCGAAATTCAGAAATCTGAGGACCAGGCCCAGGCAGCCCAGGCATCACCAAGAAAATAGCTTTGTCTGAACGGGCTCAAACTGTCGCAGCTGAGCGGCGGCGTTACTTCAGCCTTGCGCGTTCATATTGCGGCGGCCAGGCAATATCATGGCCCAGAGAGCGCGCGGCCAGCAGCGGCCAATAGGGTTCGCGCAAAAACTGTCGCGCCAGGAATACAACATCTGCCTGCCCGGATCGCACAATCTGGTCGGCCTGCGCGGGTTCGGTAATCATGCCGACCGCGCCGGTGCGCACGCCGCCTTCGCGCCGCACGCGCTCGGCGAATTCAACCTGATATCCCGGTCCCGCCGGAATTCTGGCGCTTGCCACGTTCCCGCCGGAAGAACAGTCAAAAAGATCTACTCCGTGGGATTGCAGGTTCCGCGCGAGCGCGACTGAGTCCTCCACGGTCCATCCGCCTTCGGTCCAGTCGGTTGCGGAAATGCGCAGGAACAGAGGGTATTTTTCCGGCCAAACCTTACGCACGGCATCTACTACTTCACAGACCATGCGAATGCGATTGACAAATGGACCGCCATACTCGTCAGTCCTGTGATTGCTCAGGGGTGAGAGGAAGGAGTGCAACAGATATCCATGGGCGCCATGTAATTCAATGATCTTTGCGCCTGCTGCTTCGGCCCTCTGTGCTGCGCGCGCAAACGCCTCCACCACGCCCGCGATTTCCGCCTTCGTGAGTTCACGGGGCGTCTGGTAGCCGTCAGCGAAAGCCAGCGCGCTTGGCCCCAGAATGGGAGACCACCCGCCCTGTTCTGCTGATAGAGGCTTGCCGCCTTTCCATGGAGCACTGGTGCTGGCTTTTCTCCCTGCATGGGCGAGTTGCATTCCCGGCGCAGAACCCTGCTGCTCAATGAATGAGAAAATGCGACGCAAGGGCTCGATATGGGCGTCGTCCCAAATCCCAAGGTCATCCGGACTGATGCGGCCGTCCGAGGTAACCGCTGAGGCTTCAGTAAGCACTGCGGCTGCATGGCCGACCGCACGGCTGCCCAGGTGGACAAAGTGCCAGTCGTTGGCCAACCCATCTACGGACGAATATTGGCACATGGGCGAAACAAGAATCCTGTTCTGCAAGTCAATTCCACGAAGACGAAGGGGTTCGAATAAGTGAGCCATAGTGGAGTCGTCATTGTAAACGGCCACACCTTCGCTTTCGGGTGGGTGCTCGGCAGGAGCTTTTCTGAATCGTCTAAGGGATTTAAAGGATTGAAACTCAGGGTAAAAATGAGGCAGAGTTGCTACTGCCGAGTATCAGTATGGCATCGCCTACTCCAAACCTCAGGGAACATAAAGACGATTGGGGAACAACCGCGCGCGAAGGTTATGAAGACCGGGGCGCGTTCCGGCCGCCACGCGCTTCACAAAAGCGCAACGAGGGAAGCCGGTTGTTGCGTACGCTGGGCGGTATCTGCATCTTTGCCGGGCTTTGCTGGGGAGCCTACATGTACACGCAGAACACTGATATTGCGCTTGCCCTCCAGCAGAACCACGGACCTGTTGCCATCCTGGGCCTGGGCGTGATCTGCTCAATCATCGGGAAATACCTCCATATTTAAAGAGCGGCTGCATTTAGAAGGTGACTGCGCCCGCGCCCTGTATCCTTCTGGATTCAAAGCACCTGCTGCCCCAGGCTCAAAATAAATGAACGCGTTCACTTTTTTGCTTGACCCGAAAGCTCCCCCAGGGGTATTTTGAACGTGTTCAACAATCCCAGCCTCGCAGAGAAAGGGGTTTTTATGAAAGACAACATCATCATTATCACGTACCTGGTTTACAGCGTCATCAGCTTGCTTCTAACCATATGGGTCGCGCGGACACTGCACAAACGCGGTGCTATTTTCCTGGTAGACACATTCCAGGGCAATACGGAACTTGCCGTTTCCGTGAACCATCTCCTGGTGGTGGGGTTTTACCTCATCAACATTGGATTTGTGTGTCTTGCTCTGAAAACCGCAGACGTGATCAACACGCCACGAGCGGGCATAGAAATGCTCAGCGACAAACTAGGACTGGTGCTGCTTACGCTTGGCGGCATGCACTTCTTCAATCTATACGTCTTCTCCCGGATCCGCAGCCATAAGGGGATCACTCTTCGCCGGCCGCCGGTTGCGCCCGATGCAACGCTGAAACCCGCCGTCCTCAAGTGATGCTCAAATGGAGGAGGTTTGTGATGGAAAAGCTGTACTTGCTCTATGATCCGAAATGCGAGTTGTGCGAACGGCTGAAGGACTGGCTGCTTCTACAAGAGAGCTGGCTGGATTTGTGCCTGGTACCTGCCGACTCTGAGAAGGTGAAGAACATGTTTCCCCAGCTCGAGCAGATTGCCACATGCAATGACCTGGTGGCGATCAGCGACAATGGCGATGTTTACCTCAACAATTCGGCGTGGATCATGGCGCTGTATGCACTCGAACAATACCGCGACTGGTCCCGCCGGCTGGCGCATCCGTTATTGATGCCGCTGGTGCGGCAGGCTTTTGAGGCTGTGTCGCGGAACCGTCATGCGATTTCGCGCTGGCTGCGCGGAGCACGCCCGGAAGACATTGCGTGTGAACTCAGGGAAGTGAAAATCGCGCCCTGTGGGCTGCCTGGATCCACCGTATCGGACTATTTACGATGAACGCTACGCCTGTACGAACGCGTTCCACTCCACGCGCGGAAGATACCCGCCGCCGCATTTACGACGCTGCCCTGGAACTGTTTCGCGAAAAAGGGTTTGAGCAGACCACGATGCGCGACATTGCCGCCAGGGCCGGCGTGG
>JBLMYN010000222.1:0-4650 GCA_050258305.1 Actinomycetota bacterium | reverse complement strand
GAATATCCTGAGATCGCGCGGGAATTGAAGATACCAGCCACGGCAGCACGAAAGCGCGTCCAGAGGGCCCGCGAAATCCTGAGAGCCCATTGGCGGGATGCAGGCGTGGAAACCCACGTGTGATCCGGTCTTTTCGCTTTGCCTGGGTCGCGGCCCTTACCTCCCGCGCGGGTTCATTGCTGATCGAGAAATCGTTCGCGCAAGGCAGGGTCCGGCAGCGGGCATGAGCCGGTCTGGCCAAAGATGGCATAACGATGAGAGGCCACGCGGTCATACAGGAAGTCGCGAATTCTTCCGGGGAGGACGCGCAACAGGCCAAGCAGAGGCCAGGGAAAGGGAAGGCCGCCTGCAATCCGCAAGGCGGCCTCTGAGCGCATATAAGGAAGGCCGTTTTCGATCAGGTAGAAAGTATCGAGGCGGTGCTCAGGAAGGTCATGGGCCTGCAGCAAAGCCCTTCCCTCCGGTGACTGTAGCGACGCAAATCTGAATCTCTGACCCGGGTCCCTCTCAATCACAAAGCGGACAAACCGGTTGCAGAAGCCGCAGATTCCGTCATACAAGACAATGCTGTGTGGCATGGCTGCTCCTGAGCAAGACCTTTACTTGTGCCCCATATACCTGATCGCCAGACTGTGGCAATAAATCAGCGCAGGATAGGTTGAGACAAAGGCCCAGAAGAACTTGTTGAGCCCCATGATGAAGGCATTAAGCAAGTGGAACAGGGCGCCCAGTCCCAGTATAAGCCACATCACCCCGGTGGATCCCACCAGGGCAAGCGGGAACAAACTCTCATACACGATGACGGACCAGCACAACAGCAGGTTCAACGTGGGCGCGTTGCGCAGCAGGCCGGCCACCCACCGGTTCCCGTAGGTATAAGTGTTAAAGATCTTGAACATCGCTTCGCCATGAGTCCATGCCGGGGCAACAAGCTTGGAAAGGCCGGAGACCGCGTAGGCCAGGGCCGCCTGCATTGCGATGAACCACACTCCGAGATTTGCGGCTTTGGAATGCGCGAAGCACAATGCCACCAGCAAGCCTGAGAGCACCATGGTTTCCATCTGGTCCGAGCCATCCGATCCATAGCCGCTGCGATATGCCAAAAGCAGTTTGATGGCGAGAATCGTGGCGACCGGTCCAATGTAAAACCAACTGGATTGGGAAGGCACCAGCAACAGAAGGATCGCGGCCATCTGACAGCAGAGCAAGGCGCGCACGCCATTGTATGAGAAGAGCCGCCCTAATCCGTGTCGCAGAGGCGGCAATGCGGCTTCAGGAAATTGAGTTTGGAATACATTCCAGGAAAAGACACCAGCGGCGCTGTAATTCCGCAGCCCGGCCAATTCCTCCAGGCACCCGATGAAAAGGCTGATGCCTGCCAGGGAACGTACCCACAGGATTGTAGTTTGCAGATCAATAACAGACACTGTGCACCCCCGAAGTTGCCAGCGTTTCCGGCGCGGTTTCCGTGAGATAACCATGGCTTTGCGCGATCATGAACTGGCGATACTTCACCGGCGTTTTATGGGGCAGGCATTCGACATAGTGCGCCAATGCTATGTATGGCACACTGGTCATCAAAACCGCCGGGTCCTTGTATTCGCGCCTTATGATCAGCATCGCCTGGGTCAGGTCGAACAGCCCTTTTGAAAGGCGCTTTTCCGGGTTCCAGACAGCGTCAAGCCAGCTTCGTTTGCGGACGATCAGGACTTCCTGCCATGGTGAAGGTTGATTGTCATAGCCAAAATCGCGATAGAGAAGCCGGTAGTCCGTGCATCCCGGATTCGGCGCAAAAAAGGTGTATCTGGGCAGGAGCAGAAATCGATCATAAGCGGCCACTGAATTCTTGAAGAAAGTAAGATCAAACTGATTCAGGACCGACAATACGAACCATATCAGGAGCAATCCTCCAACGATACCTTCTGTCATATCGGCAACCTCGTCTTAAGAGTTGGTCAAGCGAATCGCCCGAATCCGGGCGAGGCGAAAGTCCTATCCGGACAAAGACAGCGTTGCTGTGCCGTCTTTGGTCCGGATAAGAGCACGAAGAACGATCCGGAGGCTAAGAGCCGCTGGCGAACTTGTTGCGGAGCTCAATGAGATCCTGCGCAGTCAGCTTGCCGGAAAGCACCCTGGCTTCGGCAGCTGAAAGGCCAGGACTGAACTTAACCTCCGCTCCTCCGACAACTGCCGGCGTCACCGCAGTTGCGATATTGGCAATCTGGGGAGTGGCGCGCACGACCGCGGGGACAACTTTTGTAACCACATTCGCTATTGCCGCGATGAAGTTGGGATCGGCCTGGAGCTCTGCGACCACTCTGTCCAGTGCCTCAATATCTTGTTTTGACAGCTGTGAATACTGAGCCATTCAAATTCTCCTTGTAGTTTGGTTTATTCCCACTGTGAAAACTCATCAGGAGATGATCTCCTGACGGGAACAATCAGAAGGGAGATAGGAATTCCTGCCTTTGACTGTTCACCCATAAAGACGAATGGAATTAACTATTTGTGACTTCCCGGGGCTGGGTTCGAATCGGGCTAGGGGGACCGAGGAACAATTATGGAGCTCAGGAGCGTTCTTCCTTCCACGAAATCTATCTCCGAAAGGCTCCTGAACTGGGACAAAAGGGGACAGCCTGTTCTCCTAAATGGATTTTTGTCTTGAGGGCGGCGGCTCCAGGAGCGCGCCGTCAAGTGGTAAGGCGTAAAGAGCCGCAAAGAGGGACCAAAATAATTTCCAGCGGAATTACAAAGGCGGGGAAGGGCGGTGGCCCAGGCTTTCGACCGCTTTTTCTGTCCTGCACAATAATGTCGGGTGCGGGGCCAGACTGAATTTCGCGTTGCTCTTGGGCGAGATTCGCGTAGGCCCAAAGGGTGGAATATAGAATAAGCTCGTGCTGGCCCATGTCTGCGTCGCCACGCTGGTAAAGCGGTCGGGTTCGAGGGTGAGTATCCTTGGGCAGGTTAGGCTCACGGGCCACGCCATGCCTCCTCAGATAACCCAGGGAAGCTCTACGGCCTGGCCCGAGCCAGAAGTCTCCAATGAAACCATGGTTGGCAAACCGAACCCCGTTTCTTGTTGGCGTTTTAGAAGGCGAGGCAGTTCCACGCAAGGCATTATGGATTCGAACAGCACACCAGCGGCTGCGCTGAAGAGGCGCCAAGTCGAACAAGCATTCTGGTAATAAGGCGCTGAATGCCGAGAATCCACCCTCCCCTCCGTCTCCGGGGAAAAACATTCTCTTGACATTCCCTTTATAGAACCTGCTCGATCACCCAACGAAGCATTGCGCAACAATCAGCGCGAACTCTTTAGAGCCGTTGCAGTTACGCAGATCTCCCTGTATGGTGGATAAAAGGGTTAGTGACCAAACGTCCGCTCAAATTGCAGCCCACGTGGAGCGGTGTCAACGACAATATCGCTTCGTTTGACCGGACTGCGGTCCTGCAGTTGCTACACCATTGCTAATGGAGACCGTCAATGACAACGTGCACCCCCGTAGTTCCTTCCCCCGCCCAGCAACAGCCTGCGTACGATCCGCTGCTCGACGACATTGGATATATGACATGCATGACCCTGGTGCTGCTCGGAAATTACGCGCAAACCGGGCACCTCGGCGGACCGCTGGCATACACACCGTACAACGTTGCGGCGCACCTGGTGGGTCCGGAAAACGGCGGACTCCGTTACGATTACCGTCGGCCCAAGCATCCTTATTCCGACAAATTCATGATGGCGGCGGGTCACTCTGTCCCCACGTGCTACGCGCTGTGGATGATCATGGGCGAAGCCTTCCATCGTAAGTATCAGGAGACCGGCGATCCGCGTTATCGCGTCGACCCGCACGTGGCGATGCTGCCGATCGACGCCCTGGGATTCCGGCGCGGCGCGGGCGCGTTGAAGACTTTGCTGCACGAAACGAATCTGGAAGACCATCCACTGTTTGCCACAGCGAGGGGCCGCGGCATTCGTGCGCTCTCAGGACATGCCGAAAGCATCGACTGCACCAACGACGTAAACGGCGGACCCTCGGGCATCGGCATCGCGACCGCCGCGGGCAAGGCGATGTTCTGGGATGTGGCGGGCGCACCAGACTCGCCGAAAGTGATCGCGCTGGAAGGCGAATTCGCGCTCACCGAAGGCCACGCACAGGAGTTGAAGACTCAGGCGCTCGCCCTGCAGGTGGGAAAGCGTTTGCGCGTCATGGTTTCCAACAACAACGCGGGCATCGACGATTGCCTGATTGGCGGCGTTATCGCCGCGAAGTACGACGGCTACGATCTCGTGAACCAGTGGGCGTCGTATGGATGGAACGTCTTCACCCTGTCAAACGGTAACGACTATAACGAAGTGACCGCTGCCCTGAAGGCAATGGACGCAGTGGATCCGAACGACCGCCGTCCAATCGTCGCGATCGGCAAAACCATCAAGGGCTACTGGCCAGCAGCGGCTGGCGGTAAAGTTCCCGGCTACGGCGAGCAATTGGTGGGTTACGCAAGCCATCCCTACGCACTGAAGATGAACTCGGAGTATTTTGTCGCGCTGGCCGAGACGTTCGAAAAGCACTACGGCGTGGAGTTCGAAGGAATTCGCAAGGGTCCGGTCACCGACAATCGCGAACGATTGATTCAGTTCAAGACGAACATCGA
>JBLMYN010000221.1:0-6579 GCA_050258305.1 Actinomycetota bacterium | reverse complement strand
TGAGGGCAAACGTAGCATCACGGGAAGGCCAATGCAACCGCTTGCTGTTTCTCCTTCAACGCAAGATTAGGACACTACCCGGTTCTGGAGTCCAGGAATGTGCTATAGTAGGTTTCGTATTTTATTTCGTCTGGAAAGAGCAGGTAAGGACGAATCGAGATCAGCAGCCCTGGCCGAGAGCCGGGGTTTGGTGTTTCTGGGTTGCGACCCATCAGCCGATGGCAGATAGGTCGCAAAGAGGGCACGTTGGGCCACTATTTGAGACTCTCGAAGGTTTCGACCCTCAGCATGCACTTTCAGCATGGGGTGAGCTGGGGTGACCGTGGGGTGGAATCGGGTGAAGTGGCGTGAAACCGGGAGGGGGGTACCCCGTTGGCTGAGAGCGCAGGCAGAGGGCTGCAAAATCGCCGCAATCGCCGTGATCGCCGGCATCGGGAAGGCAAATCGGGTTTGCCGGGGCCGTGATCGCGTGATCGGAAACGAAAAAATCAACAGCTAATGCGCGAATCGGCTACGTAATCTACAGGTCGGTCCCGGTGTGAGTTCGCGAAAACGATTAGAATGAATCAGACGACCCGACCAGTAATGGCAGAAAACATCCAATCCGCCAAGCCGCAGACCAGCGAGTTCCCTTTTGCCGTCACTGTGGGCGCCGTTTATGACGGGCCGCTGGACCTGCTGCTGGACCTGGTCCGCAAGCAGGACATCGATATTTACGACATTCCCATTGCGAAGATCACGGCGCAGTACCTGGCTTACGTCGAGAACCTGAAGCAACTGGACGTGGATGTGGCCGCCGAGTTCATCTACATGGCGGCCCTGCTGATCCACATCAAGAGCAAAATGCTGCTGCCGCGCGATCCCGACGCGCCCGCGGGCACGGAAGACGATCCGCGTGAAGAGCTGGTGCAGCGCCTGCTGGAACACGAGAAATACAAGAACGCCGCGCAGATGTTGCTGCAGAAACAGCAGCTTGAAGACGCCGTGGTCAGCAACCCCGCGATGAAAGAATTCAGGGACGCTGAGGGCACCGAGCCGGAACTCGCGGCGGACGTGGTGGACCTGGTCAAGACCTTCCAGGAAATCCTGGAGCGTGCCCGCTCGCGGCCCATGCTGCAGGTGGATGAAGAAACCGTGACCGTGGGACAGATGATTGAGTATTTTCGCCGCCGCCTGCTAATGGAAGACCGCCCCATTCGGCTCAAGCGCCTGCTGCAGCACATCAACTCGCGGCACGCGCTGATCGCTTCGTTCCTGGCGCTGCTCGAACTCGTGCGATTGCAGGCAATATTGCTGCGCCAGGACCGCGTGTTCGGCGACATCCTGCTCAAGAAACATGCCATGTTCGACGCGGTGATGGGTGAAGGCGCCGTGGCGGCGAGAGATGACTGGAAGTAGCACTCAGCAGTCAGCACCCAGCCGTCAGCCAAATCAGGAGTGGATAATGCGTTGGCTGAATGCTGAGTGCTGAATGCTGATTGCTAATCATGTCCATCAAAGCCCAACTCGAAGCATTGATTTACGCGGCGGAGGAGCCGATAACGCTCGATCAGATGGCCGCGCTGCTGAAAGACGACCTGCTGGCGCTGAAAGAGACGGCGCAGCAAAACGCTCCCGTGGAGCCGGCGGAGCCTCATCCCGAGCATGCGGAGGAACATCTGGGCGCTGTGGAAGAAGGGGCGACCGCGCCCGGCACAGCTCCCGAAGGGGAAATTGCCTCGGTGCCCGTCCAGGAAGCAGCCGCAGGCAAAGGCAAGGGCAAGACTAAGGACAAGTCAGAAAAAGCCGAACTGCGTGCTCTGCTCAAGCCTTTTCTGGAAGAGCTGATGGCGGAATTCAATCGCGAGGACCACGGTGTTGAAATTCGGCAGGTGGCGGGCGGATACCGCATGTCCACCAAGCCGGAACATCATGACATTGTGCGCGCGTTCTCCAAAAGCCTGAAGCCGCCGATTCGCCTTTCACTGCAGGCACTGGAGACGCTGGCCGTGATTGCCTACAAGCAGCCGGTCACAGTGCCGGAGATCAGCGAGATTCGCGGCGTGGATGCGGCGGGCGTGATCGGCACACTGCTCGAACGCAAGCTGATCACTACTGCGGGACGCAAGGCGGTGGTTGGCCGCCCTATGCTGTACAAAACCACCAAGGATTTCCTGCTCCGCTTTGGACTTAAAGATCTGAGCGAGCTGCCCAGCCTGGAAGAATTTGAAAAGCTGGCCGCCGGAGAAATGCAGGACGAGCTCTATGCTCGCGAAATGGCCATCGCCGACGCCACCGGTATCCCTGACGAAGAGTTGGCACAGGCCCAGGAACCTCCTTCGGCAGAGGAAGCTCCGCTGGAGAACGGCGGGGTGGAACAGCTCGCCGAAGATAAAGCCGAAATCCCGCAGAACGTCACCGAGCCGACGGTCTCCTCCGATCCACGCCATACGCAGGTTGATGAGGAAGTGGCGGGCGAAGTGGCCTCTGAAAGTACGGGAGGCTGAGCATGCCTGCCGAGCGCCTGCAAAAGATCATTGCTGCCGCAGGCATTACTTCACGCCGCAAGGCCGAAGAACTGATCACGCAGGGACGCGTGACCGTCAACGGCCAGGTCATCACGGAGCTCGGAAGCAAAGCTGATCCTGGCCGTGACCACATCAAAGTTGATGGGAAGCTGCTGCGCGGGGCCGAACAGCACATCTATCTGCTGCTCTACAAGCCGAAAGGTTATGTCACCACGCTTTCCGACCCTGAAGGCCGACCCACGGTCATGGACCTGGTGAAGCACGTAGGCGAACGCATTTATCCCGTGGGACGCCTCGACTACGGCAGTGAAGGCCTGCTGCTGATGACGAACGACGGCGAGCTGGCCAACTTTCTTACCCGCGCTGCATCCCACGTCCCGAAAACTTATCTGGTAAAGATTTCCGGGCAGGCCGCGGAAGAAGACATTGAGAAGCTGCGCCATGGCATTCGCATCGGCAGCAAGCCGGGACCCCGGGGAATGCAGGCGGCAGTGCGCACGGCGCCGGCGCAGGTGCGCATTGTGCGGGAAGCCAACAATCCGTGGTATGAAGTCACGCTGATTGAAGGCAAGAACCGCCAGATTCGCCGCATGTTTGAAGAAATTGGCCACCATGTGGAGAAGATCAAGCGCGTGCGCTATGGCCCGCTCTCACTGGACGTGGAGCCGGGCCAGTTTCGCGAATTGACCGCACAGGAAGTTGCGGCCCTGCGCAAGCCGCAGCGCGAGCCGGTCAGACCCCAGCGAAGCGCGGCCAGGGCGGCATCACGGTTTCTCGGCAAAGCAAGAGAGAAGCGGCGCGAGCAGGAACCGTTCAGGAGGCGCGGAGCAGGCCCACAAAGCGGCGAACGCGCGCCGGGTTCTCCCAAACCAGGGTTTACGCGAGCAGCGCGGCAGGAGGAGCCGGAAGCGGAATCTTCTCCGCAGAGGCATGCGCGCCGTAAAGGTATGAGCGGAAATCAACAGAAGGGCCAGCGCGTGGAACACGCCGGGCAGCAGCAGGAACGATTCCCGCGCTCCAAAAAGGATCACCGCACGAAGGCCTCACGGCCACGTTTCGGACGGCGATGATATTCCTTTTCCCGCTGAAAGCCGACCCCGGCCGGCTCATTTCCATTGCGACTCTGACCGTGCGACGACCGCAACACCGAAATTGTTCCTGCCGGCTGTTTCCCTTTTGGACGGTATCGATGCTCACGACACTGGCGAATCGCTGCCGCTCGTGATACAAAGGCTTGTAGCACTCGTCACCTGATGAAAACCATTCTCGATCTGATCCCGCCACACATCCGCACACTGGCGGGCTATGTGCCGGGGAAGGCAGTACGGCAGGCGCAGCGCGAGACCGGTGTCAGCATGATCAAGCTGGCATCCAACGAAAATCCATTTGGGCCTTCTCCCCGCGCCGTGGAAGCCATTCAGAAGGCCGCAAGCGAAGTTAACCTATATCCCGACAATGATGCGTCAGAGCTGCGCGCCGAGCTGGCGGCGCGGCATGGCATCGCGCCCGAGCAGGTTTTTCTGGCGGACGGCTCTTTAGGCTTGCTGGATGTTCTTGCCCGCACGCTTCTTGGGCCGGGGCTGAACTGCGTCACCAGCGAGCGCACTTTCATCAGCTACCCTATTGTGACGCAGTTGGCCGGCGGCGAGCTCATCACGACGCCGATGCGGCAGGACAGATACGACCTGAACGCAATCGCCGCCGCCATCAATGACAACACGCGCGTGGTGATCCTGGCGAATCCCAACAATCCCACCGGCACCATGTTTGACGCGGACGCGACAGACGCTTTTCTCGCCCGCGTTCCCGAGCACGTGCTGGTGGTGCTGGATGAAGCGTATTCGGACTTCGCCACGTATTTTGCCGATGAGCGCGGCATAACCTACTCGCGCTCCCTGGATTATGTCCGCGCCGGGCGGAGCAACGTGGTTGTTCTGCGTACGTTTTCCAAGGCGCACGGGCTGGCGGGAATTCGGCTGGGCTATGGCTGCGGTGATCCCGAGCTGTTCCAGTATTTTGGGCGGGTGAGAAATTCTTTTTCCGTGTCTGTGATTGCGCAGGCCGCCGGGCTGGCTGCGATTCGCGACGAAGATCACATCCGCAGGACGGTGGAGAACAACGCCGAAGGCGCTGCCTGGCTGCTTCCGCAATTCGCCGAACTCGGTCTGCGCGCTGTGCCCACCAGCGCAAACTTCATTTACTTTGAAGTGGACGAAGACGCAAACAGCTTTGCCAGGCGCATGCAGGCTGAAGGCGTGATCCTGCGCTCACTGGCGCCCTGGGGAATTCCCAACGGAATCCGGGTGACCATCGGCACGCCGGAACAGAACCGGATTTTCATGCGCGCGCTCAAAAAAGTCGGGCGTCAGGCTGTTGCAAAATAGCAATGGCTTCCACCACATGGACCACTGCGACTGCGCTCAGCCGCCACAATTGGCTGGCTGCCGTGGGCATGGCGCTGGTTGCCCTTTTCGTCATCTTCGCGCTGTTCGCTCCCTGGATTGCGCCGCAGAGTCCCAGCCATATTGAACTTGCCATCCGGCTTCAGCCACCGAGTGGAGCGCACTGGTTCGGCACGGACGAACTGGGGCGCGACATCCTTTCCCGGGTCATCTACGGCGCGCGCATCTCCATGCTGGTAGGCTCGAGCGTGGTAGCGGGATCGCTGCTGCTGGGCCTGATCGTCGGCTGTATCGCCGGTTACTACGGCGGTTACACAGACAGGATCTTTAACGTTGTTGTGATGAATGCTTTCCTGTCGTTTCCGGGTATTCTGCTCGCGATCGCGTTTGTAGCTTTTCTCGGCCCGGGTATTCTTAACCTGATTCTTGCGCTGTGCATCGGCGGATGGGTGGGTTACGCGCGCCTGGTGCGCGCGCAGGTGCTGGCCGTAAAGGAACGCGAATTCATCGAGGCAGCGCGGGCCCTGGGCGCCACGGACTGGCGAATTGTTACCCGTCATATTCTGCCCAACATCATTCAACCGGTGATTGTGCAGGGAGCAATCGGCATGGCGGGTGCGGTGCTGGCGGAAGCCACCATGAGCTTTCTCGGGCTCGGAGTTCCACCGCCGACCGCAAGCTGGGGGTCAATGCTGAACGACGGTCGCGCGCACCTGTTTGACGCGCCGCACCTCGTGCTCTTCCCTGCTCTGGCCGTGATGCTGGCGGTGCTGTCATTCAATTTTATCGGTGACGCGCTGCGGGATTACATGGACCCGCGTTCGCGCATCGAAGCAGGATTGTAAGAATCGCGCGTGGCCGCCGTGATCGAAACACCAGCAGCCTAAACCGGAACTCATGCCCAGAAAGAAAACTTGGCCGTGATCGTTGGCGTAATCTCAGATACTCACGGGCTGTTACGACCCGAAGCGCTGGAGGCGCTGCGCGGATCGGAACATATTATCCATGCCGGTGACATTGGCGCGCCTGAAATCATCGCTGAACTGCAGAAAATCGCACCGGTAACGGCGATTCGCGGCAATGTTGATGTGCAGACCTGGGCGCGTGAGTTTCCTGAGACCGAAGTAGTTGAGCTCGGAGGAAAAAGCATTTACGTGATCCATGATGTGAAGGCGCTCGATCTGAATCCCAAAGCTGCCGGATTCTGTGCCGTGATCAGCGGCCAC
Source organism: Actinomycetota bacterium (assembly GCA_050258305.1). Taxonomy (GTDB): domain Bacteria; phylum Acidobacteriota; class Terriglobia; order Terriglobales; family Acidobacteriaceae; genus Angelobacter. The sequence goes on along the minus strand of JBLMYN010000221.1, from coordinate 444 downwards.
TCGCATAAGTCCGGGCAGGAAACAAAAAACGGTGTGCTTTTTCTCAATCCCGGCAGCGCAGGCCCAAGAAGATTTAATCTTCCGATCAGCATGGCAAATCTGAGCATTGAGGAAAGCGGTCTGCGAGCGGAAATTGTGGTTTTGAGCATTCCCCGATGAATCACAGACAACTCACCGCGGAATCGCCAGCAACGTCCACCGGCCAACCGCCTGCCATTCCTTTTCAAAACGGCGGCGTTCAACTTTCAGCAGCTTCCTTTGTGCGGGATCGTTGATCATGAGAACATCGCTGCTCCAATCGAGCCCCGCGACCACGACATAATGAAGAGCAATCTCTCCTTTCGCCGGTTTGAGCGCCACAATCAGTGGCCGGCCTTTTTCGAGGTGTTCGCGCAGGAGCGCCCAATCACCTTTCAGCGCGAACGTCCGGAAACCGTGCTCTTC
>JBLMYN010000220.1:0-3288 GCA_050258305.1 Actinomycetota bacterium | reverse complement strand
CTGGACGCGAACGGAAAGGAGCTTGCCTCAGGCAAGGGCAACTTTCGGGTCGCTCTGAAACGATAACGGCCAGATAAAGAACTTACCGAAGGGGCGGCGTGATGCGCCGCCCTTTTCGTTTTGGGGTCGACTCACGCACGTGGACCCCGCGTTTTCCATCGCTATGCCACCCCGCCGCGCAGAGATGTTATCCTATTGAGAAATAACTTCTTGAGCGAGCCTGCGACTTCCATGTCCAATTCAACTGTTCCCGACGACGATACACATCAACCTCAGCTTGCAACCCAGGAAAACCAGGAATCCTTTCAAGACATCCTCTCGCAGTTCGAGAAGAGCCACGTTCACAAGCCGGCAGAACCGGGAAAAGGCGTTCAGGGGACAGTGATTACAGTTTCGGGTGATTCGGTATATCTGGATATCGGCTACAAGACGGAAGGAATTCTGCCCATTGCGGAACTGCGCGCAGGCGAGGCGCTGCGCCCCGGCGACACGCTTGTGGTCTCGATCAAAGGCCGCGATCCCGAGGGCTATTACCAGCTTTCCCGGGCAAAGATTCAGCGCGTCACAGACTGGGAATCGCTGGAGAAGGCGTTCAACGAGAAAGCCACCATCGTGGGTACGGTAACCGGAGTCGTCAAAGGCGGGCTCAGCGTCGATGTTGGCGTGCGCGCATTTATGCCTGCCTCGCGCAGCGGTACGCACGATGCGGCCGAAATGGAGAAGCTGGTAGAGCAGGAAATCCGTTGCCGCATCATCAAGCTGGACATTGCCGACGAAGACGTGGTGGTGGATCGGCGCGCCATTCTCGAAGAAGAGGAACGTGCAGGCAAGGAGCGGCGCTTTTCTGAAATTAAAGAGGGCGAGACCGTCAGCGGCACAGTACGCAGCCTGATGGAGTATGGCGCGTTTGTGGATATTGGAGGCGTGGAAGGCCTTCTGCATGTGGCCGAAATCGCGTGGACCAGAATTACGAAGCCGTCAGACGTGCTCACGGTCGGGCAGGAGATTGAAGCCGTTGTCCTGAAGGTTGATCCCGACAAGCACCGCATTTCCCTTGGCATGAAGCAACTGCAACCGCATCCATGGGATGCCGTACCGGGAAAATACAGTGTAGGCGAGCGTGTTCGCGGCACCGTAACCCGGCTGACTGATTTTGGCGCCTTTGTAGAACTTGAGCCCGGAGTGGAAGGGCTGATCCACATTTCGGAAATGTCGTGGGCCAGGAAGGTACGCAGACCCAGTGACGTTGTTAAGCCGGGTGACACCGTAGAGGCGGTGATCCTGGGCGTGAACGCCGGCGAGCGACGGATTTCTCTTGGGCTCAAACAGGCGCTTGGCGATCCCTGGGCCGAGGTGCCACGCAAGTTCCCTGTCGGCTCGGTGGTTGAAGGAACAGTGATCAGCATTCAGAAGTTTGGCGCATTTGTGCAATTGACCGAAGGTGTGGAAGGCATGATCCACATCGGCGACATGAGCGCCGAGAAGCGGATCAATCATCCTCAGGAAGTGGTCAAGATGGGCCAGCCGGTAAAGGCGCAGGTCCTGGAGGTCGATACCGAGCGACGTCGCTTGCGGCTCGGTATCAAACAGATGGTCCCTTCGAGCCTGGACGAATACATCGCCGAGCACAAGGCCGGTGACGTGGTTACCGGACGCATGACCGAGGTTAGTGACGGCTACGCGCAGGTAGAGCTGGGCGAGGGCGTGTTCGGGACTTGTCGCATGAAACTAGAGCAAGCGGCAGCAGAAGCTGGACAGAGTTCAGGTGGTACGGCAAAAGCTGACTTGTCTTCCCTGGGCTCCATGCTGCAGGCGCGCTGGAAAGGTGCAGCCGGTTCGGGCTCCCAAAAACGCGAGGCTGCCAGCGAAGGACAGATTCGCAGTTTCAAGATCAGCAAGCTCGATGCGGAACACAAGAAGATTGAGCTGGAACTGGCGTAAAGAATCGCCGTGATCGCCGTCATCGCACCGGAATCGCGCGTGATCGGGCAGCCTACCGCTGATTAATACTTATCCACGCGTAGTAAACGTGATCGCAAATCTCTTAAGGGCTAACCAGAAGCGGCAGCGGAGCTATCCCACACCCGCGAGCCTCAGCAAGCCTCAGCTGCGCGGGATTCGGGATAACAGTGACCGGGCACATCAGGAGATTGCACTCGGGCTTTGCTTGCGATGCGTGCCCGGGCGCGTTGATGAGCCGCCGCTTGTTTCTGGATTGCCTGGGCTGAGGCAGGAACAAAAAAGGCTGGCGATAGGAGCCAGCCCTTTTTGTTCTCGGTAGCTATACGCTTACGGCGTGACCGTCAGGGTTCCGTTCGAGACGGTTAGCGCGTAGTTGCTGAGCGTGCCGGCTGCGTCTTTCACCGTAGGCACGATGGCGTACGTACCTGCCGGGCTCGTGGCCGCCGCGGCGCTGTCAAAACTCGCCGTAATGTCCTCGTTGTTCTTGACCCCCGTAACCAGGCCGGCGAAGGCCGGGTTCGGTGCGCCAGAGGCGCGAGTGACATCATTGGCGACAACACTGAGCGGCGCAGGATCAACCGACATGACACCGGTATTGATGGTGACGTTGTAATTGCCCAGATGATTATCCGGATCGTTTACTGTAGCAACGATCTGGTATTTACCCACGGGGCTGGTGCCGTTGGCCGTGGTGGAATAACTGACCGTGATTGTGTCGCCCTTGGCGAGGCCGACGACCCTTCCGGTGAGTTGGGGATTCGCATCACCATAAAACCGGGCCGCGTTGTACGGCGTAATCACAAGGCTCGGTTTGGCCACAGCGCTGATCTGCGCCTGAGCGGTCAGGGAAAAAGCCAGCATGGCGAACAGCATGGCGGTGAAAAGCAATGTTACAGGTGTGCGGCGTGGACTCTTGTCCTCCAGAATGTGCATAGGGTTCTCCCAAATATGTCAGCTGACATTGAAACAAGCACGATCTTCACGCAAACGCGTGCAGACCGCTTCCCGCCCTGGGGCGGCCCAGAACGAAAAATTGTAATTTGAGGATTCAGCCCGGAAGGATGGCTTACTGGTCCCCTGATCTTGCCGGAAGCAAGCAAACGCCAAATTGCGGCGCGAGCACGATAACACAAATGCAATGCGACAGCAAAAAAATTTAAAGCAATCGAGCCCGGAGAAACGCTGCCTCCTACCTGAAATCGACAAAAGGAAAACAATCGAGCAATAGTTCTTTAATTTCGTCGCAGCCCAGGAATCCAGGCACATCAGATTAAAGCAAAATTATACTTACATTAAAGTTTTCTAAGTATTCTATCGAGAAAGCGT
>JBLMYN010000219.1:0-6198 GCA_050258305.1 Actinomycetota bacterium | reverse complement strand
CCGCAATCGGTGGCGATTTCACCCGCAGGCAATTTTCTCTACACGGCGAACCCGACGCAGGGAACCGTGGCGGGCTTCGCGATTGGCGCAGACGGCAGCTTGAGCCCGGTGCCGGGCTCGCCTTTTGCCGTGGGGACCGCCGGCGCGAGCCCGACCTTTATTACCGTGCATCCAAACGGAAATTTTCTGTACGCGGCGGACCCGGTGAACAACGCTGTGCTGGGGTTTTCCATTGGGAGCAATGGCGCCATCAGCCCCATCAGCGGTTCGCCTTTTGCGGCCGGTAGCGGCGCAGTGGCGCTCTCCATCGCGCCGCAGGGATCGTTCCTGTACGCGGCCAATCCCGGTGACAACACCGTTTCGGCCTATACCATTGCCAGTTCCGGCTCGCTGACGCAGGTGAGCGGCTCACCTTTTGCTACCGGAGGCAACGGACCTGGATTCGTGCTGGCCACCAGCAGCTTTCTTTACGCGGCAGACCAGATCACGAATGACATTGCCGCGTTTGCGATCAGCAACACTGGAGCACTGCGCGCCGTGAAGGGATCGCCATTTCCTGTGGCAGTCTCGCCACAGTGGCTTACGGCGACGGCTGTGCCGCAGTAACCTGCACCTCAAAAACAGCATCTTGCGGCAGGTCTGCGTCAGAAGTGCTGAAGGCAAAGCGCAGCGGCGCGATCTGCCCGGGTTGAGTCTCCAGGTCGATATACCCCAGGCCCAGTCCGCTGGGGCTAGAGTCTGCCTCACTGAAGTGGCCGTCCGCGCCCGACCAGCGCAGCCGGAAGCTTCCGGCATGCATCACGCGCAGTGTTGAACCGGCAGAAATGCTACGGACCTGCCGCGTGGCTTTCCAGATTTCCAGGTCGCGGCGTCCACGGTTTTTGAGATAGCGGTCGGCCACTACGGGGATCAAGTCAAAGACAGCGTCGTCGCGAAGCGAACGCAGCAGCTTGATATATTCGGCATGGGCCCACATCAGGGGCATGGCTGATCCGGCGGGTTTGCCCAGATACATGCCGGCTTCGGGCAGGTCAGGCTGGTCCCACACCTGTTCAGGCAGCATGCCGGAGCGAGTAGCAAAATTTTCCATGGCCGCGAGCAGCGGACGTGCGTCCCGCCCGGCGGTAAGTTCGTAATGGGCGCGCTCGCCGGCCAGCAGCGGCCACGCGCGTCCGATTCCCCAACCCTGGTAGGCCCTGCCATCGGCATGAGGTCCGTAACCATCATGGTTGTAGCGGCGCCAGGCGGGACCGAAGGGCGTCTCCGCTTTAAGCACTGCATCAGTCACGCGCAGCGAATCTTCCATCAGCGCGGAGCCTGCGGCACGGATTCCGTAGCGCACAAGTTCGAGAAATCCGGCATCCACAATGTCTTTGGCGGGAAACTGATACTGCTCCCCCGGAGGGCGGTTGGCCAGGATGAGGCTCCCGTTATTGGGGTCCTCCAGTGGCACGGGGTCGTGGATATCAAGCGGCAGAATGCGAATGTAGTGACGGGAAATTCCCGGAACCAGTACGCCCTGGGTGGTCACGGTCCAGCGCTCCACGTGAGATTCCACGAAGTCAGCGTGCTCTTCAATAAATGTGGCCAGCGCGGCCTCGCCGCGTGAGCGGGCAAAATCAGCGGCGCAGATAAGCGCAGCAATCGAAGCCGCCAAGGTGGAAGGCGAATATCCGCTGCACTCTTCCCACCGCTCCTGCTGGGTGATGGGCCCGCGCTCAATGAGGTAGCGGGCAGCCGCGCGCACCATGGGATAAGGATCAAATTGCTGTAACACGCCGGCCTTCCACAGGCGCCACGCCAGCATGATGGGAAAGGCGACCTCGTCAAGCTGAATGCCTTTCCAGTACGGCGTCCCGTCAATCCAGAAATTCTGCGGGAAGCCGCCGTCCGCCTGCTGCGAGCAGGCAAGGTAAACCAGGGCGCGCAGCGGGGTGACGAGGTCTCCGGAGGCGAGCAGCCCGGTGGCAGTGTTGACCATGTCGCGCACCCACACCAGGTGATAGCCGCCGAGGTCGTCATCGCCCATGACCTCGCCCCAGGGAATCGTGGCTGAAGCGATGAACGCGCCGGCAAAGGTCTTGTCCTCATGCGAAAGCAGGGCGATGCGGCTGGTGCGGTAAAGATGGCCGCCATCGCCGCTGGCCGGCTCGAGTTTCTCAAAGCTGTCGCAGGAGCGGCGCCACTGGTCAATGAACTTGTCTTTATGCTGGGAGAAGGGCACCGCCTGTGACTGTTTGAGGACCGCCGTGGCCGCATGCAGGCTGTCACCGAACGCAATCGCGATGGTGAATTCGTTTCCCCGGGAAAGATCAATTTCTCCGATTACGGCCACGTTGCCGTTTTCCGCGCGATCGTATTCCCAATCGAGCTCGTAGTTGTCGTTCAGGTCCTGCCAGCCATCGCTGTAGCCGACAAAACCGCAGGACGAGCGCGTGAACCCGCTGGTCGCGTCCAGAGCGAGATAGGTGCTGTCTTTAGAGGCGACGAGGATGGTCCGCCCGGAGAGTTCCATCTTCATGGCCGAATTGTTCCAGCCGCCGACTTCCAGATGCGGAGCAAGCAGAAAGAACAGGCGCAGCTTGCCGGCCCAACCGTCGGAGGGGATGAGCCTGGCATGCACCAGAACGCAGGCGGAATGCGGATCAGAGATAACTTCCTTCACCAGCCGGTAGCGCCCTTTGGGGTCGTCACTGATGACGTGGTAGCCAAGCGATTCGGCTTCAATGCGCTCCACTTGACCGTCCAGGTCGCGTTTTTCTTCATGAAAGAACGTAGCGCCGTCGGTGATCAGGAACTGCGCATCGCGAACCTGCGGACGGTCGATGGTGGGATAGTAAATTTCGGTGACGATGCCCCGCGCCAAAGTAAACCATACGCGGCTGGAGGTGGCGTAGGCACAGCCGACGCCGTCCTTGGAGCTGCTGGACCAGGTTGGAGAGATGCCGGGATGTCCCGGCGCATTGCCCTGTGGAAATGAAGGATCGCTTGCCATGAAGCTCAAAAGATAAAGCCTCATGAACCGGTGAGGCAAATCGCGAACCCATCGCTGGAACGCCGTTATGGTTCTTCCGCCTTACACAACCAGATATGGCGTACCCGCGCCGGATGCCGACACCACTTTCTGCTTGACTTCCAAAGTGTATAGAGTATACATACACAATACATTGAATGTTCTTGACCATCAATACTGACGACCCGCGGCCGATCTATCAGCAGGTGGCTGACGGCATCAAGGAACTGATCGCCAGAAGGGAGCTCCAGGAAGGCGCGGCTTTGCCTCCGGTCCGGCAGTTGGCCAATGACCTGGGAGTCAACTTGAACACGATAGCCGCAGCCTACCGTGAGCTGCAAAGAGAAGGGCTGATCACGGTGAGGCATGGATCCGGTTCCGTGGTCTCGTCACGCATGGCGGCGGAGCGCAGCCAGGACGAGCTGCTGCGGCCCTTGCGTGCCGCGCTCACTGAGCTGGTTCTGGCCGGCCTAAAGCCCAAGAGAATCCTGAGAATTGTCCTTCAGGAGCTGCGCATGGTGACGAAAGGAAGCAACTGAATGTCACTGAATCAAATGTTGATTGCCTTCTTCGTTCTGAACTGCGCTGCCCGCGTGCGCGGATGTTTCCGCAGGTGGCGCCAGCCGCTTCTTCGCGGCCCGGAGTGGTTTTTCAACGTTCGCGTTCAGCCGGGATTTTATGCCGGAGCGGGGCGGAAGATTCTCCATAACTACCGTTTACGTATGTTTGCGCCGATCGCAATCGAGATGAGTCTTGCCGTGGCGATTTTCATCTCCGGGCAGTTCTTCTACCTCTACTGGCTACTCATTGGAGCAACCATCGCCGTCCATGCCAATCACCTGTTCAATGTAAACCGGGCAGAGCACCAGGCACGTGAGTTTGCGGTGCCCGAAGCGGAGCAGCCGGTCTCTTCGGTCGTGCTTTCACTGAAGCCGAGGCGGCTGCGCGATTACTCCAGTCGCCGCGTGGAACAATTCATCATCCTGGCTTCCGCAGGAGTCCTGGCATGGCTGGTTCGCTACTATCTCCACTCGCCCGGCCATCCCGGCATTCGGGCCGTGTTTGGAGGACCAGCCTGGTTGCTGTACTGCCAGTTGGGGCTCCTGCTGGTGAAGTACGGCGTAGTCGTCTGGCGCACGCCCATTCCTCAGGCGCAGGCTGAGGATCACCTTCAGGCGCGGGAGGCGGCGAGAAAGCTTTACCTGAGGGTTTGCGACTGGGGGCGCATTTTCATCACTGCCAACCTGATGTTTTGGCCCCTGCTACTGACATCCTCCGCGGCCATGCGCCACCGGCTTGTCACTTTCTCGTGGATCATGGCTATGGCCGTTACGGTTGTGCTCGGAGTGTGGCAGGAGATGGAACGGAGGAGGGTTTTGAAGACCATCCTTCGCGCCCGCCCGACGAAACTGCCGGACCTGCTGCATACGGAAAACTCAGGCCGGCTGGTGTGCTACCAGCCGGCAACTCCCATGCTGCTGGTCAGGGGCGCGCGCGGGTATTCGCTGAATCTGGCCAACAATCTCATGCATCTCGGCGCCGCGTATGTGGCCGGCCTGATTGCGTTGTTCGCGCTCCTGCGAGTTGGGCGCTGAAGACGAACCGGGATCAGGAGCGTTGAATCGCTGGCGGAGAATCGATTGTGAACAGAGGCAGAAAAAAAGTCACGCAATGCCAGAAGCCGCGCGGATGGGTAGGCCGCCTGGTGTTGTGGAATATGAATTCGCGGCATTCGAAGGTGACCGACTGGGGGCTGTCTCACATTTCCGTAAACGAACAGGACGTCATTCTGGACGCAGGTTGTGGCGGAGGCAGAACAGTGGACAAGCTGGCCGCCATGGCGACGCACGGAAAGGTATACGGGGTTGATTACTCCGCGGCAAGCGTCGCCGTCGCCCGAAAGACAAACAGGCGATGGATGGATGCCGGTCGCGTCGAGATCTGCGAGGGGTCCGTATCTCAATTGCCCTTTTCGAACGATGCATTCGATCTCATTACGGCAGTCGAAACGCACTTCTGGTGGCCGGATTTGCCGGGTGATATGCGGGAAGTATTCAGGGTCCTGAAGCCCGGCGGCAGGTTCGTGATCATCGCCGAAGTCTACAAGGGTGCGAACACCAGGACCGCGAAGCTGGTGGAGAAATATCTCCCCCTCACGGGCATGAAGCTTCTGAGCGTTGATGAACACCGCGAGCTGTTTGCCAACACCGGTTACTCAGAGATCCAGATCACAGTTGAACCCAACAAAGGATGGATTTGCGGGATCGGCACAAAAGGATGTGGATGAAATCCTTCCTGAGCCGGCTGTGCTCGAAGGAGAGAGGCTAACCCATGCGGAGCAAGAGAGCGATTTTGTGGGCGGCGGCGATTGGCGCCGCGATCGGCGTGCGCCTCACGCGCGGAGGCTTTGGCGGATTCAAGAATCCCTTTTTGGCGACGGACACGGCACTCCTGGCCCACCGCCCTATGCTGCTGGCTGCCGCCGGCGCGTTTATCTTGTTGGGCATCTACTGGGAAATTGCCGCGAGACACGCGTCTGAAGCGAAGAGATCGGAGTCGAAGGCCTCACGCTCATTTCACATGTTCCTGGTGAGCGCAGCCATGGTGCTGGAGATCGCGCCCATCCACGGGCTGGGCAGGTTTGTGCCTGTTTCTCTCTGGATCATGTCGGCCGGGCTCGCGATGGAAGTGTTCGGACTGCTTTTGGCCATCTGGGCACGCCGCCATCTTGGGCGCAACTGGAGCGGAGAGATCACCATCAAGGTGGAACACGAGCTCGTTCGCTCGGGACCCTACCGCCGGCTGCGCCACCCGATCTACACCGGATTTCTGGCCATGTATGCAGGCGTTCTGCTGGTCACCGGTGAATGGTTGGCCGTGATCGGGTTCATTGTGATTGGGCTGGCATATTGGCGCAAGATCAGAATGGAAGAGGCAAATCTTAACGTTGCTTTCGGCGCCGGGTATGACGCCTATCGCCGCGAAACGTGGGCGCTGGTTCCCGGGATTCTGTAAACAATCACCCAGGACCATTACGGTGAATCGCATTGTTGGAGCTTGGTGATTTTCGCTCGGAAACCGGGCTGGTCCAAGAGAAATTTGCCCGGGTGATCGCCAATTCAGGCCGCCAGTTCATCGTTAAGAGTGGGCTAAACTGGGCCGCGCAATCGGTAGTCATTGCCGTG
>JBLMYN010000218.1:0-2973 GCA_050258305.1 Actinomycetota bacterium | reverse complement strand
GGCGTCATGATTGGTTCGTCCTTTCCTGCTGCCACAATTGTAATGTGTTGCAGAAATTTCCAGTCAACACATTCCTGGAACGCGCGTGGAGCCTGTTTTTGCAACCTTCCTTTGATAAGAGGTGCTTCAGGCTTGTGTGCGCTGCAACTTCATGCAGCGCCAAATCTCTACAATATTTCTGCCCCTCATTCGTCTACAGCAGTGGAATGTATGCAGCGGTGGAAGCGATGGAAGCAACTCACGCGACGGATGACCGGCAGAGCATCGCCACCATGACCGAGCAGGACCGGCAAATCTCGGAGATCGTCGCCAGGGAACGGTCGCGCCTGCGCAATTTCATCCGCCGGCGCGTGCCCGATCCTGCCGATGTCGAGGACATTGTGCAGGACGTGTTCTACCGGCTGGTGGAGGCCAATCGCCTGCTGATGCCGATTGATCACGTGACCGGCTGGCTGTTTCGCGTGGCGCGCAACCGCATTACCGACCTCTTCCGCAAGAAGAAGCCGGAGCTCTTCAGCGATGCGATGATCGAAGACGAACAGGGAGAGCTACTCGAGATCGAAGATCTGCTGCCATCGCCCGACGACGGCCCGGAAGCGCTGTACCTGCGCAACGCGCTTCTGGATGAACTGGAACTTGCCATTGGCGACCTGCCCGTAGAGCAGCGTGAAGTATTCATCGCACATGAAGTGGAAGGGCGCAGCTTCAAGGAGCTGTCAGAGGAAAGCGGGACCAAGGTGAGCACCCTGGCAGCGCGCAAGCATTACGCGGTGGTGCATCTGCGGGAACGGCTGCGGAGCATCTACGACGAGTTTATGAGGAAATGAGGAAGGCGATCATGAGCAATAGACGAAGAAAGCTGATTTGGATCATCCCCCTCGCGATTCTTGGATTTGCGGCGTTCATCGTGGTTGGCGGCGTGGTGGTGCGGCTTTTGTGGAACTGGCTGCTGCCGCCGCTGTTCGGATGGCCGCAGCTTGGCTTCTGGCAGGCTCTTGCATTGCTGGCTCTCTGCCGGATTCTCTTCGGCGGCTTTGGTTGTCATGGACATCGCTCCGATTTTCGCGGACGGATGAGGGCCAGGCGCTGGGCGCGGATGACCCCGGAAGAGCGGGAAAAATTCCGCCAGAGCTTTCGCGGGGGCTGCGCGCCCTTCGAGCCTCCCAATCCCAACCCGACTGCGTGAACGATGGGATTCCATACGGCGATCCGCGTAGCGCGGCAGAGGTGGAACAGAATGCGAGGGCTGCAGGTCAACCACAGCCCCCTCCGCAAAATCGCGACTCAGATATCGGGTTGTTACCGTTTTGCGCAACTGCGTCCGGTGCCGGGTTCGTTCCAGTCGCTGGCGCGGAAACGGTCCGTCATAACGGCGACGGTTTTTACGCCGTCGATTTCCGCGGGAATGGGGCCGTGAGCGCGGCCCTGCTCCACATAAATGATGACCGCGGGCTGTCCGGGATTGGCAGGGTCTTCACCCACGCCCACGCCCTGGATGGCGGCGTCCTGGAACAGCTCCTGCCAGTGGCCTTCCTTGGCGGTCAGCGCGCGATGAAAGTCGGCGACCGAAAGGCCTTTGCCTTGTGCAGCAGCGGCGCCCCCTGTGCAACTCACGGTGTGGGTTCCTCCTCCGACAAAAGTTACGCCAAGAGCGTTGACTACGTCAGTGATGGGATTGCCGATGGTGGTGGTGCTGCTGCCGGCAAAGAGCAGCGCAACGGGCTGCGCCGTATCCGAGGTCACGATCAGCGAACCGGAGTCTCCGCCGGCGCTGAATGTGCTGGAGTTGATGACGACCTGGTTGGTGTAGGAAATGGTGAACTTCTTGCCCGAGTTGCAGCCGGCCTGGTACTGCACGCTGACGTTGGTGCTCACCGAGCCGATGGTGCCGCACGTGAGTCCGGTGGTGCGGCCGGCTTTGGCCACGCCGCGGCTCACGGTGGCAGTGGCGGTGGTGGAAGCGGGCACGCCCACGGCAAGAATGGCGCCGTTGCTGGATACGTCGCCGCTGACGACCTGCGCGAGCGCCGCGTCCACGTTACCGGTGCCGAGCTTGATGGCTTGCGAAAAGTTTGCCACCGTATCGGCGGAGGTGACGCGGCAGGAGCTATCGATGAGGCCGGGCTGCGAAATGGCTTCGCCCGGGCTGGCGCTGTCAGAGCGCGCGAGCACGTGATTGTTGCTGAGGATGTATTGCACCCCGCCCCTGGTCACAAGGCTGCCCAGCGTTCCGGAACAGCAGAATGCCCTTGAGGCATCATTCACGTTTCCGCCGGATGTGCCCAGTTCTATGGGGCGGGTCTGGAAAGCCTGGAAAGTTGTCTGGCTGAGTGCTAGGGTCGCGCACAGAAATGTGGCGACTAAGAAAATTCCTTTTTTCACGGTGAGTCCTCCTGAGAATTGTGGCCTTCTCCAGAACCAGTGGCGTGAAATGGGGGGAATGGATAGATTCGAATCGTCCCACGTTCAGCGCGGAAAAGAAGTGATGGTGGTCACAGAGGGCGCTGCGGATCGCATGCGAGATACATCTGGGAATCTACCGGCTCGGTGTCATGGCTCGATGTAAATTCTGTGCACGCGTTCTCCTAGTCGCGTGAGCAACTCGTGGCCGATTGTTCCGGCCTGCTCAGCGACCAGTTCCGGGCGTAGCGTGTGGCCATTGTGCGTACCGTAAAGGAGCACCTCGGCGCCCACGGTGATTCCGGGCAGATCGGTAATGTCGATCTGCATCTGGTCCATGCTGATGCGGCCGAGAATGGGCGCGGGCTTGCCTTCCACCAGCACGTGTCCTTTGCCGGAAAGGCCCCAGGGAAGGCCGTCATCATAACCGAAAGGAATGATGCCGACTCGGGTTTTGCGCGTGGCGGTGAAAGTACGGCTGTAGCCAAGCGTGTCACCAGGCAGGAAGTTCTGCACGCTGGTGATGCGGCTGGTGACACCGATGGCGAGTTCGAGCTGCATTTCGCTCTCGAC
>JBLMYN010000217.1:0-6183 GCA_050258305.1 Actinomycetota bacterium | reverse complement strand
GTCATGATCGGCGCGGACCTGACGAACCGCTTCTTCAAGAGCGTGGACCCGCTGGGGAAGACGATCTACATTGCCGGGGAGTCGTTCCAGGTTGTGGGCGCAGCCAAGCCGCTGGGCTCGGCATTCGGGCAGTCCCAGGACAGCTTTGTTGTTATACCAATCCAGACCTACCAGAAGATATACGGATCCAAAGACAGCCTCGATATCAATGTTCAGGCGCTCGGACCCGGAGTGATGGATCTCGCGAAGGACGAAGCACGAATGCTGATGCGTGCCCGCCATCATCTCAAGCCGATGGAAGAGGACAATTTCGGCATCATTGAGGCCTCGGCCATTATGGACCTGTGGAAACAGCTCACCGGGACGCTGGCCAGCAGTTCCATCGGTATCGTTTCGGTTTTTATGGTCATTGGCGGAATCGTGATCATGAATATCATGCTGGCCAGCGTGACCGAACGTACCCGCGAGATCGGCGTTCGTAAGTCCGTGGGGGCCACCAGGCGCGACATTCTCATGCAGTTCGTCATCGAATCCGCTGTCATGTCTGCAATCGGGGGATTGCTCGGCGTGCTGCTGGCCGGCGGGGTAGCCATGCTGGTGCGCGCGCTTACCCCAGTCCCTACTTCGGTCCCGATGGTTTGGGTCACGATTGCCATTCTGATCGCCACGGCTGTTGGGCTTTTCTTCGGAGCCTATCCGGCACACAAGGCATCCAAGCTGGACCCCATTGAAGCGCTGAGGTTTGAAGCATGAAGCCGGATCACAGCACTCTGCTGACCGAAGATGTGAAGATGGCGCTGGAGACAATCCGCGCTCATAAAGTACGCTCATTTCTCACCGTGCTCGGCGTGGTGATCGGCGTGACGGTGGCGATCACCGTAAGCTCGATCCTCCTGGGCTTTGAGGCCAACGTACAGGCCTCCTTCAACGAATTCGGTGTGAACAACCTTTTCGTGTTCAAGTTTGCCGGGGGTTTTCGCGGAAGGCTTACCCAGGAAGAGCGCACACGCAAGCCGCTCACCTACGAAGATGGCATGGCCATCCGCAATGAATTGCCGGCCATCAAGGAAGTAAGTATCAGCGCCATGCCACGCGTGGGCTCCCGTCCGCAGCCCATTCGCCAGGCGCGGTATAAGGGCAAGGAAGTGAGCAATGTCCGTTTCCGCGGTGTCACGCCCAGCTATGCCGAAGTACAGAGCGTGCACATGAAGGAAGGCAGGTTCTTCACTGACATGGAGGATCTCCATCGCGCAGAAATCGTTGTGATTGGCCACGATATCGCCAAGTCCCTGTTTCCCAATGAAGACCCTGTCGGCAAACTTCTGCAGGTGGATGGAAACATTTATCAGATCATCGGTCAGCTTGCAAAATCAAAGAGTACTTTCCTTGGCGCCGCCGATAACGAAGTGCTGATTCCGTACCGCACCTACCGGAAACATTATCCCAATGACGATGAGAATTTCATCAACGCCATGGCCTATCCGGGAATGAAAGACATCGCGGAAGACGAAATACGCAGCCTGCTGCGGACGCGCCGCCGCGTTCCTCCGGACAAGCCAGATAATTTCTGGATCAGCAGCGCGGAACAGGTAGGCGACCAGTTCCGGGCCATCATGTCGGGAATCGTGCAGCTGGTTGTTGCCATAGTTTCCATCGGACTGCTGGTCGGCGGAGTCGGAGTAATGAATATCATGCTGATGGGAGTAACCGAGCGGACGCGTGAAATCGGCGTACGCAAGGCCATCGGCGCGCGCAGATGGGATATCACGTTGCAGTTTCTGACGGAAGCAGTCACCCTGACCGGAATCGGCGGCTTGATTGGAGTGCTGCTTTCGCTCGGAATGAGCGTGGTGCTGCGCATGATCAGCGTGCCCTCGCTGGTTCCTGTGTGGGCGGTCTTTCTGGGCCTGGGAGTTGCCAGCAGCGTGGGCCTGTTCTTCGGCATCTACCCCGCCGTGAAGGCTGCGCGGCTGGATCCGGTAATTGCGCTAAGGTACGAGTAAGGCAGCCAATAGCAATTAGCAGATGGCAATTAGCCGGACCCAGTGCCGGCTCTATCCGCAGGTGCACAGACAAGTTCTGGGTCTCGCTGGAAGCGTGCAGGCGAGTTGCGATGTGACTTACTCAGCACTCTCATCAGACGTGGCATCGCCAGGGACGTATCCGTACGGGCAATGTCTGCATCCTGAGCGGCAGCAGTAGCCGCGCCGCAGCAGGTATCTGGCCGTGAACACCCAATTGCCGTTTTCCAGGTAATAGTCCTCGCCTTCCACCAGCTCGCCGGAGCTCATGACCTGCTCGCAAACGTGAGTGGCTGAGGCTCGGGGTTCTCCACCAGGGCGCCGTCTTTGAAGCTCACGTACTTTCCGGAAATTGCGGGGACACGTTCGCCGGGAACAACAATGCCTGCCAGGTTGAGGGGGTCCGCGGCGGAGATGGTGACAGTCTGGCCGCCGGGCTGGACGCTTTTCATCGCGCGCAGGGATTCGACTGCGATCGGCAAGGCGAACTGCTCACCGATAAAGCCGGTGATAAACCGGCCGCCGCGAATTTCGCCGCGGTCCTCCAGACGGCGGAAGGTGATCAGCATATCGCGCCAGCGGGGCAGGATGCTTTCCCGGGCCAGCAGCTCGCGAAAGACCACGCCGTAACGTTCGAGCAGCATGCGGCAGACGGATTCCAGCGCCCGTTGCGTATCTTCGCCCTGCAAAGGAGAGAGCAGCGACCAGCGGCCGGCGCTGTGCCGGGGACGGCTGGTTTTACCCGAGCCCTGCCCGGAGCGCCGCCTGGGATCGATCAGGGAGCGCAGGTTGTCAAAGCCATCGGCTGTGACCAGGCCGGCGGCTACGAGTTCCCACAACCCGGTCTCCACTTCGGCTTTGAGCTTGCCCGTGCCGCGCACAATATCGACAAAGAAGGAAGCGCCGCGCGAGCGCAGGAATTCCATCACCTCGCGTGCTCCGGGGCTCAAGCCTCTGATTTCATGTTTCGCCTGCTCGTGGGCGGAGTGGACGCTGGGAAGCGCCATCCATTCTGCTTCTTCGCGCACGAAGAACGTAATAGGAGCAACGCTCGTGGGCACAACGCGACGTGTGCCGCCGGAAGAATCTTCCAGCATTGCCGGATGCGGAGAGAGCCGGCCCCATCCGACGGCTCCGGTCAGGCAGAGCTGGTCGAGCAGCGCCGGATCATAGTTGCCAATGCGGCGCGCGAGAACCTGGCGTTCCCATGCGCTGGCCGGGATTTCAAATCCCTGAAGCTGTTTCAGCACCTGCAACACACCGCGTTCATCGCGCAACTGTGATCCGGGCTCAACGTGCTGCCAGCGCAGCAGCCAGCGCATAAAAGTCGCGGCCGGCACAGGCTCGATTTGTTTGCGCAGCGAGCCCAGAGTGAGCCGGTGAATGCGCGCAAGCAGTCGCCGCTCGCACCATTCCAGTCCTTCGAGAGAGGTACCCGTGGTTGCGCTGACGGGCTGGCCGACTGGTCTTGAGGTGAAGTGCCCGCGCAGGATTAGGCCGGTGGATTCAATCCGCAGCAGAGTCTTCTCGATGTCGCTCAGAGGCAGTCGCAAAAAGCCCGCGAGTCCGGCAGCGGTAGCCGGCCCCAAATGGGCGAGCCAGCCTGTGACCATGGCCTTGAGAGCATCTTCGCGAGAGGGAAGTTCGCCGCCGATCTCGGGAAGTTGTTCCTCGAATACCGCGTCAGGATAGATCAGGCGGAACGCTGCTGCTTTCTCAGCGGAAACCCAGAACCAGACATCCTGCACGCTGGCGCGGGCGGCGCGGCGGGAAAGCCGCAGACGCTCGAAGAAGGGCAGCCAGACCTCGGCTGAAGCGCGGCCATCAGGAGCGCGAAAATCTTCAGGCAGAGCGATGAGAGTGTGCAAGGCGTCCGCGAGTTCATCGGCATCGCGCACATCGGGCCAGGCGTCGGCAGAAACCTCGGCGATAGCCGCTGGATCAAGACCGCCAACTTCCTTGAGCACGGCCTCCGGAAGAGTGCGTCGCATCTCCACGGCACGTGCCCGGCGCTCTTCGAGCGGAGCGTCGTCCAAATATGCGTACGGATTGCTGTTCAGGATCTCGTGGGAGAACACCGACGGCACCGGCGTATCCACGGCGATGCATTTGATCTCGCCCGACTGAATCCGCCGCAGGACGTGTTTGAGGCCTTCAAGGTCGAGCGCCTCATGAAAAATGTCTTTCATCACCTCGCGAATCAGCGGGTGATCGGGGACCTGAATGGGGCCGTCAACATTCTCCTGGCAGGCGGCAGCATCAGGGAAGACCGAGGCCAGAAGATCAGCCGACCGTGTGCGCTGCACCTGTAGCGGAATTTTCTTGCCGTTCCAGTAGCGAAGGAGGGCGAGGGAGCGGTTGGCATCCCAGCGCCAGCGGGTTTCCAGCAGCGGCGAGAGCAGAGCGGCCTGCTGCAGGACTTCTCTGACCGTGTTTTCATGCAGAAAATTGAACACATCCGCGAGCGGGAAGCTGTGCTGCTCGGCCAGCGCGATATTCACGCCATTGTCGGTGGCTGCGGCCTGCAGCTCGAAGTTGAACGAGACGCAGAAGCGCTTCCGCAGCGAGAGTCCCCAGGCCTTGTTGATGCGCGCGCCAAAGGGAGCATGGACCACCAACTGCATTCCGCCACCTTCATCAAAGAAGCGCTCGGCGATGATGGTGTCCTGGGTGGGAACGGCGCCCAGAACCGTGCGCCCGGTAACGATGTATTCGATCGCCTGCTCAGCGCCTGAGTCGTCAAGCCCGCATTCCCGCCTGAGCCATTCAACGGCACTGAGCACTTCGGGCGACTTCTGATTGACGAAACCGGGGACGGTGTTGGACGTTAAGTCACTGATCTTCTTCCGGAGTTCGCCAATTTGCTGGGAAAGCTCTTCCGTTCGGCCCGGGGCTTCGCCCAGCCAGAAGGGAATTGAAGGCGGGGCGCCGTGAGCATCTTCCACCAGGATGCGTCCCGCGCTTTCAATGCGGCGGATGCGCCAGCTCATGTTGCCGAGCAGAACGATGTCGCCCTTCAGGCTCTCCACTGCAAAATCTTCATGCAGAGTTCCCACCATGGTCCCATCGGGCTCGGCGACGACGGTGTAGAGGTTGGTTTCAGGGATGGCTCCGCCGTTCATGATGGCGATCATGCGGGAGCCGCGGCGGGCTTTCAGCCGTTTGTTCACGCGGTCACGATACAGGTACGCCCCATATCGACCGCGCTGGGCGGCGATGCCATCGCTCAGCATGGCCAGTAGATCGTCATAATCTTTGCGCTGAAGCTGGCGATAGGGATAGGCGCGGGTGACCAGGTTGAAGAGTTCGTCTTCGTCGCGCTCATCGGTGGAGCAGGTAGCCACAATTTGCTGCGCAAGAATGTCGAGCGGCGCATCGGGGATGATCAGCCTGTCAAGATCGCCGTGGTGAATCGCGCGCACCAGGGCGGCGCATTCAATGAGTTCATCCCGCGTGGTTGGAAAAAATCGGCCTTTGGGGACAGCGCCGCGCCAGTGGCCGGCCCGGCCAAAGCGCTGGAGAGCGACGGCGATGGAGCGCGGTGAACCGATGTGAACCGCCAGATCCACGTGGCCGACATCAATGCCAAGTTCCAGCGAAGCTGTGGCGACGAGCACTTTCACCTCGCCGTTCTTCAGCTTGTTTTCGGCCTCGAGGCGCAGCTTGCGGGCCAGGCTGCCGTGATGAGCGGCAACTGCATCTTCGCCCAGGCGATCGGCAAGGTTAAAAGCAACCCGCTCCGCCAACCGGCGGGTATTCACAAACACCAGAGTGGAGCGATGCTCCTGCACCAACTGGGCAATGCGATCGTAAGTCTCATCCCAGAGTTCGTTGCTGGCGACGGGCCCAAGCTCCTGTCCGGGGACTTCAATGGCAAGGTCCAGAGTGCGTTTGTGGCCGATATTGACCACCACAGGATCGGGCTGGCTGCCGGTAAGAAAATGGGCCACCGTCTCAATGGGCTTCTGAGTGGCAGAGAGGCCGATGCGCACAGCCGGAGTGCCGGTGAGTGCATCAAGCCGCTCCAGAGACAGCATCAGGTGCGCGCCGCGTTTGTCATCGGCAACAGCATGGATTTCATCCACGATTACGGTTTTTACGTCACGCAGGATTTCGCGGCTCCGTTGCGCAGTGAGCAGGATGTAGAGCGATTCCGGTGTGG
>JBLMYN010000216.1:0-4853 GCA_050258305.1 Actinomycetota bacterium | reverse complement strand
AGAGGACGAACGCCAGGGAGACAGCGGCAAATGTCAATCGGTGGGTCCTGGTCAGCTTCATCAGTTCCGTACCGCGAACCTCAAGTCTGGCGCGGTCTGCGCCGTAGTGAGATTACACCCCTGGACCATCATCATCGCTCGTCATCCCCGCGAAGGGATCATCATCATCCTGCTTGGTTGAGTTCGGATTGGCGGAAGCCTGTCCCGCCGAGCCTTGATGCTTCTCCTGCATTTCCTTCTGGTGCTGCTCGCGAAGCTGCTTGAGCGTTTCCTTTTGCTCCGGCGTGAGCATGCTGAAAATCTGCTGATGCTGTTGCTTGCGAAGCGACTGCATTTTTTCGCGCTTCTGGTCTGCGGTGAGCGAGTTGTCACTGCGAATCGCTCTGGCTTCCTTCATTGACTCCTGGCGAATCTGGCGGGCCTGCTGCTTCTGTTCGTCCGTCAGGTTAAGCTTCTGCAAAACCTGCGCCATGCCATTCCCGCGCCGGCGCCACATTCCTCTTCCGCGCCGCGCCTGCGGGTTGGAAGTTGAGTCATTACCCTGCGCCTGAGATTGATTACCTTCGCCCTGCTGGGCTGTAGCTGTTAATGGAAGCAGAACAACCAATGCTACGCATAGCGCCAGAATGCGGCTGAAATATTTCGACATGGATTTCCCCCGTGATCCGGCCCATTCTAACCCTGAGCATCCCGGAAAGTTTTCCGCCTTGCCGGTTCCGAACGTAACTTTTACTCTGGTCGCGGGTTTTCTACTCTGGTTGGAAATCACCTGGGAGCTGCTGATGAGACGCATTCTTGCTTTGCCCGCTTTGGTGTTAGTGGCAACGTATTTCCATGCCCAGGAGCCCTCGGCCGCGCCGGGAGACCTGAATGCAGCCACGCAGGCCATGAGCCATCATCACGATGAGCATATGGGAGCGCACATGCGCCTGACTGCATTGCGTGCTCTGCGGCCCGGCGACCGCGAACGGGCGGAGAAGGTAGTGGAAGAGGTAAAACCGGCGATCGAGAAATATCGCGACTATCGCAACGCATTGGCGGACGGCTACCGCATCTTCCTGCCCAACGTGCCGCAGAAGATGTACCACTTCACCAATTACCTGTATGCCATGGGCGCGGCATTCGAATTCGACCCGACCAAGCCAACGTCATTGCTCTATGAAAAGCACGGCAATGATTACAAGCTGATTGGCGCCATGTACACGGCGCCGGTAAGCTTCACGGAAGAGCAACTCAATCATCGCATTCCGCTGAGCGTGGCGCAGTGGCATCAGCACGTGAACATGTGCAGGCCGCCCCAGGGAGAAGCATGGCAGATGCTGGGCAAGCATCCAAAATTCGGGTTGAACGGGTCCATTTCAACCCGCGAAGAGTGCGAAGCCGCCGGGGGCACATTCATGCCCCATGTTTTCGGCTGGATGGTGCATGTGTACCCCTGGGAGAAGACGCCGGATGAGATCTGGTCAGTTGAGCGCCAGATGAAAGGCAAGCCGGGGATGAGCGGGCACGATCACCAGATGCATGACATGCCGGGGATGGAGCACAACTGAGACAGAGAAATGGGGAGAGCCTTCGGTCGTCGGCCCCAAAAGCAGCAAACCATCACTCGAACGTGAGCAGGACGATTTCCGGCCGCGTTGCCACGCGCAGAGGCGGTCCCCAGGTCCCCGCGCCATAGGACGTAAAAACCTGCAGATTTCCCAGGCGCTGCAAGCCGTGGATGAACTTCCCCCAGACGCGGCGCGCGATCCAGGTATAAGGAAAGAATTGTCCTCCGTGGGTATGCCCGGAGAGCTGCAATGAAATTCCTTCTTCTTCGGTAATGGCCAGCCGCACCGGCGCGTGCAGCAGCAGAATGCTGGCGCGATTCCGGTCGACGTGCATGCTCCGCAGCACGTCGCGATAGCGTTCCGCATCGATGGCGTCGCGATAATGCACGCCGATCAACTGCAGGCCATCGATTTCAATCTTTTCGTTGTTCAGCAGCCTGACCCCGGCGCGCATCATCGGCGGCAGAAATTCGGAGTGGCTGTAGAACTCTTCGTGGTTTCCCAGAATGTAATAGACGCCGAGGAAGGGCTCGCCCTCCAGAACGGCTGTTTCATAGCCGTGATCCTTCCCGGTGGCGTCCGTAGAGCGATAGGTTGAGTAACCGGCATACTCGGCTTTTTCCGTCTTGCTCCGCGCCTCCGCGCCTTCGCGGTGAAGCCTCTGCTCAGAGGCCGAGATGAACTGCTCCCATGGCTCGGCCAGCTTTTCGAAATCAGCCGCAGTGCCGTCGTAAACATCGCCGGCAAGAAAAACGATGTCCGGCTGCAGGGAGACAACTTTGCGCACCACTCGCCTGATGAAGCGGCCATTCCGGACGTGTCCAAGATGAGTATCCGTTACCAGTGCCGCTGTGCGCCCGCGCCATTGCGGAGGCAGGTTGCGCAGTTGGACATTGATGCGCACTACGCGAAGCCACGCCGCGGTCGCCATGCCATAGATGGTGGCCAGCAGGGCGGTGGAAAACAGGACATCGGCAATGCGTTGCGGCGGCCAGCCCAAATGCACCAGCGCGGAGAAACCCCACACAATCCAGCACAGCAGCGAAGCCCAGAGCAGATAGCTTGAGAGCCCGAGCCACACCGCCGCAATGACGTAATAGAGCCTTACGAGTGGATTGTGAAAATACCAGCCCAGAAGCGAGGCGGTAACAAACGTGATGGAGAGGAAGCCGAGCGCGATCTTTACCCCGGTGGAAGAAGCAAGCACTCCCCAAAAAACGGCCCATGTGGCGTAGATGAACAGGTGCCCACCAAGGATGATGGATTGCACGATGGTGATGAAAACGGCCAGACGCGTTCGCAAGAAGAATGATTCCTTTTTATCTACGTTCCCTTAGATGATTGGCAAGGCGCAAGCGACGCGAAATACCAGTCGCTTGATCACGACACTCGTCATTCAATAAACATACAATCCCCATAGGAAAAAAACCGATAGCGTTCTCTGACCGCGTGCTCGTAGGCCCTGAGAATGTTTTCGCGTCCCGCAAATGCCGCCACCAGCATCAGCAATGTCGATTTCGGCAGGTGGAAGTTAGTGAGCAGAGCGCCCACCACTCGAAACTGAAAGCCCGGATAGATGAAAATATCGGCCTCACCCGCGCCGGCGACGACTTCCCCGCCATGTGATGCCGCCACGTATTCCAGCGTCCTGACCGTCGTTGTCCCCACGGCCACAACCCTGCGGCCCCGGCGCATGGCTTCGGATATGCGCGCCGCCGCCTGTTCCGGGATGCTGAACGTCTCGCGATGCAGTTTGTGCTCTTCCACGCGCTCGGCGTGGACCGGCTGAAACGTTCCCAGGCCCACGTGCAGAGTGATTTCAGCCATCTCAATCCCGCGCTCGCGGACCTGCGCCAGGATCTCCGGCGTAAAGTGCAGTCCCGCGGTGGGAGCGGCCACGCTGCCGCGCGCTTCAGGACGCGCATACACGGTCTGGTAGCGCTCGCGGTCTTCCTGCCTGTCCGGGCGTGCGATGTAGGGCGGCAAAGGCACATGTCCCAGCTTTTCCAGCACGGCAAAGAAATCAGGTACAGGCTGAAAGCGCAGCGTGCGTTCCCCAAATTCTCCGCGATCGACAATCTCGCCTGCCAAAGCGGCGTCTTTCTCTTCCATCTGCGCGGCGCCCGGAATCTCCGGAGGGTAGAAATAGATTTTTTCTCCCACTCCGATCTTTCTTCCCGGACGGACCAGCGCCTGCCATTCATCGGGAGCGATCTGCCGTGTCAGCAGCACCTCTACCTGGCCGTGCAGGAAATCCTTTGACGCAGGATTTCGCGGGCTGAGCGGCTGCGCCCGTTTGCCCGACCGCCGCCCGAAGAGCCGGGCCGGAAAGACCCGGCTGTTGTTCACCACCAGCAGGTCGTCAGCGCGGAGCAAGGCTGGGAAGTCACGAAAATTGCGGTCCGCAAACTCTCCAGTGTCGCGCTGGAGATGCAGCAGCCGCGATGCGCTCCGGTCTGCCAGAGGCTCCTGCGCGATCAGGTCCTCGGGCAGATGAAAGTCGAACTCCGTTACCAGCATTGACCCGATTATATGGGCACGGAGAGTGCGATCCAGTGGCATGCGCCGGCGAATCTTTACCAAAGCTGGCTCGATGACATACTGGATTGACGGCCTGCTTCCAAAGTGCCAAGATATCGCAACCAGCTACTCTCCTCGGTCTGGCCTTCGCGTTCAGGTACAAGTTCCAGGCGCCCCTGCGGTTCCAGAGTAGCGCACCTTGAGAATTGCAAACGCCCGCGACCGCGCGCCGGGATGAGCTTATTTTGAGGAGAAAGGTCACATGCGACGTCCCTGGCTGTTCCCGGCAAGTCTTCTTGTTGTTAGCGTGATTTCAATCAGTTGTCTGGCCCAGAGTGCCCGTACTCCGGACAAATCCGGACCGCCTGCGCAGTCCACCATACAATCCACGACTCCGGAACCGGAGACTGACAGCGCCGACATCCCTCCGTTCGCCCGCGGTTTCGTCAGCGAGGAACAGTATCTTGCCTTGCGCGATCAGCAAATCCGGTTGCAGCGCGGCATCAACGATCTGGTCCGCGACCCTCTTCTGCGCAGCAAAGCGATTCGCAGCATGGGACAGCAGGAGTTCCTGCTGCATCAGCTCCGCAAGAGCGCGGCGCCCCTTGGGCTGCTTGCGCCGGCCGCAACGAATAGCTGGACCCCGCTGGGTCCTGCTCCCATTCCCAACGGCCAAACCGATCCCAACCTGATTACCGCCAATGAGCTTCCGGTCAGTGGACGCGTGACTGCCATTGTGATTGACCCGACCGATCCCCTGGCCAACACCGTGTACGTGGGAAC
>JBLMYN010000215.1:0-3970 GCA_050258305.1 Actinomycetota bacterium | reverse complement strand
GAATCATCCATTCGTGGAGCGGTTTTGCTTTTGGTTTTGGTTTTGCTTTTGCTGTTCCACCAACCACCGATTCGGCCTGAGTTCGACCATGATTCTTCTATTCGAACACACAGCCTCCAGTTGGGTGCAACGGGGCCCCGATCACGCGCACGCCTTTCGTGTGATTGGGCAAGGAGAGCGCCCAAACTGACCAGCCGCTCGTAAAGGACTCATCCGCTTCATCCGCGAAGCGCCGCGAAAACCTTTGTCCCCCGCGACCACCAGCGCTAAAGCGCAAAAGCTAAAAACGAGAGATCGCTTTCCGGGGCCGTAAAGGCCCCGGCTTCCACCCTTTTTTCGCGGCGGATGTCGGGCGCCCCATCCTTTGGGCTAATCTCGCGCCGGAGTTGCGCGAGATTCGTTCAGGCTCAAAGGGTGGGAGACAAGAATAAGCCTGTGCCTGAAGGACTCATCCGCATCTACGGGAAGCGCGCGAAGCGCCGCGAAAACCTTTGCGCCCTCGACCACCAGCGCTAAAGCGCAAAAGCTAAAAACGAGAGATCGCTTTCCGGGGCCGTAAAGGCCCCGGCTTCCACCCCTTTTTCGCGGCGGCGCAAGGCAGAAAGCTTTCTTTCATCCGGTCGCGGCCCTGAAGCGCCGATCTTTACTCTTTCACCCAAACTCTTTCACCCAAACTCTTTCACCCAGGCCCGAACGGGCGGGTAGCCCAGGCTCCCAGTGGTCTTTGCTGCCCCGCACAATAATTTCGGGTGCCCCTCGGTATGACAAGGGACAGAGAAGGGCGCACCACCAGCGATAGAAAAAACGGCTCAAAGCCTGGCCACCCGCCCACCCCCAGGATTATTCTGAGGGAGAGAAAAAGCGCCTGAAAGCCCGGGCCACCCGCCTGAATGCCGAGAATCTACCCTCTCTCAGTCTCAGGGGAAAAACATCCTCTTGATATTTCCTTTTAAGAACCCGCCGATTCAACTCGGACTAAAAGACGCAAGCTTCTTCTGTGCGTTTTCGACGAGCATCAATTGGTACATTCCGGATTGTTTCAGGGCGTCAAACACCTTCCAGCCAAGATCGAGGGTGTTCCTCTGAGCCTGCTCACGATCCTGAGGATTCAGCCTCCAGAAGATGAGTTGGTATTTGTACTTCTCGAAATGCATGTCTCTGTCGTTTATCAGGCCGTGATCCGCATAGGGAATAATTTCACCGTTCGGAGTACAGTTATTGAATCTGATGCCGCCATCGGTGCCGACATCTCGCTTGAGATGTATACCGAGGATATTGCTTATTTCATGTGCAAGCTTCTCCAGTGGAGAATCGCCGCTGATAAACAAGCCGACATTCCACGACATATCCTTCTCCGATCTAATATTTCCTCGTCACGTCAAAACCATCTCCGATGGGCGGGTGGAGCGCTTGAAGAAGCTCACGCGGAATGCCTTTTTTCAGAATAGCCGGCTGAACATCGCGAGCAGCGGCAGCGCCGGAAGGATCCAGGCGGTGTACCTGAAAGAAGTCGGCATCTCGGGCGAACGCAACATGAGCACAAGGATGACTGCCAAATTGGCGAGGCAAAGAGCGATTCCCAGCGGCACCACCAATTCACGATGCGAGGTGCCGGTCAAATAAAGTGGACCGAGCGCGAACAGGCACATCAATCCCAACACTGAAACTGCGCTCAAAATCCATTTGAGAATCGATCTCTCGGCCGGCGCCATCTTCCCTGCGGGCGCCCACGCTATCAGGTTGGCACGGAAGTCCTCATAATCCAGCAGGCGCTTGCTAATGAACAATCTCTTAAAGCGGGAACCTGTCTCAAGCACGATGCCAGTGGGCGATTCGACAATCCTGGTGACGTCGTCCGGCGCAAGCTCCAGGTCAGGGTAACCCTGCCGTTTGCGAATCAACTTGTCCGTGCGCAGCTCCAACCGGAGCGATTCCCAACCTCGTCGCGCTCGTCTTACGGAGCGATAGCTCGTCCACACCAGGATGAGGGGCAGTAACACGAAATCGAACAGGCTGCGATCAGGCTGAACGCGCCCGTCAAAATACCAGACGCACGCGACTAGCAATGGCGCAAGAGGCCCGAGGACGATCAGGATCCTTCGACGTACTTCATCAAAGCCCTGGGGATCCAGTCTGTAAGAACGTGCACCTGTAGCTTCCATATTCCGGCGATTTCTGTGAGCGCGCCACGATTTAACCATGCGGCTCCGGACACCGCAAGTCTTCCGTTCCTGGCAGTAACGCGGGCAAAAGTGGTCAACCTGGACAAAGCGATTTTCAGCGAACTGACAAGGGGCTCGCATCAGGCACGAGTTGCAGTTTGGGCCGCGGAGCACAATGGGAATCACTCCCTGCTGACTGTGCGGGGGCAGCTCTCTGAAGGTTAAAAAAGGCATGCACTTGGTTTCTGCAAATTAGAGAACTCTTAGTAAGCGGACCTCTCAGACTGTCGTCCTGCCGCAACAAATTTAGAAAACTTCACATTCTTCGCACCTCCGCAGGTATAAAAATGCAGAGCGGCTGAAGTAATGACATGGAAGGACAAGTAGAATTTGCGCCACCGCTGACATGCTGCGGCTAGTTCGCTTCTGCTGTAGCAGCCGATGATGAAAAGGCAAGGCGCGAAGAGCCACTGATTCCTGGTCACGCTCCTGATGGCGCAGAGAGAACGCGCGCTCTTATAGTAGTTTGGCAACTTAGTTCGGATTCCGATGTTAACGACGCAGTTGGTGAAAGGACGGGAATGCTTCGCAGAATTTGGACCACCAATCTGGCAGCTCTGGCGTCTGTCTTTTTTCTTTCTTTGCAGCATCCGGTATTCGCGCAGGTGCAGCCGCGGATCACCGCCCCCGTTGACGATTCTGTCCGCGTCGCGGTCCGAGGCTCGACGCCTGCGATTCACGGCGCTCTCGACCTGGGAGCGATTCAGGACGGCACTCCACTGGATCACCTGTTGCTGATCCTGAGCATGTCAGACAAGCAACAGAACGAAGCCATTACCCTGCTGGACAGCCAGCAGACGCGTGGGTCGGCGCACTACCACGAGTGGCTGACTCCGGAGGAATTTGGTCTGCGCTTTGGTCCCGCACCGCAGGACATCAAGGCCATCACAGCCTGGCTGGGAACGCAGGGGCTCAGGATAAACACAATCGCCAGAAGTGGTTTGTGGATCGATTTCTCGGGAACAGCCGGTCAGGTGAAGCGGGCTTTTGGAACCTCAATGCATACCTATCGGGTCGGAAACGGCAACTACATCGCCAATGCCGGTGAAGTTTCCATTCCTGCGGCCCTGGCGCCTGCAATCCGAGGCATTGCGTCTCTGAACAATTTCTATCGCCGCCGTCCTCTGCATGCGGGCGGCGTTCAGGTCCGCCAGACCGCAAGCGGGACTTATGAGCCCATTCCGGGACAGACCGTCGCCGCTGGACCCAATGGTCCGGTGAACTTCCTCTCGCCCGGCGACTTCGCAAAAATCTACGACCTGAATCCTCTCTATCAGGGAAACATCGCCGGACGCGCTCTGGACGGTACCGGGCAAAGCATTGCCATTGTTTCCCGCAGTGACATCAATCTGCAGGATGTAGCCGATTTCCGCAGCCTGTTCGGCTTGCCCGCCGGCACGCCCTCGGTGATCAACGTTGGCCCCGACGTGCCTTTCAATCCTCAGAATGGAGATGCGGTGGAAGCAGCCCTGGATGTTGAGTGGGCGGGCGCAGTCGCCCCGGGCGCAAACATCCAAATGGTGGTAGCGGGGTCGACCTTGACCGACGGTGTCGACCTTTCGGCTGCCTACATTGTCGATAACGATCTTGCTCCGATTGTCAGCGTTAGCTTCGGCGCGTGCGAGCGCGCCCTCGGGCCGGCCGCAAACCAGTTCTACAGCGCTTTGTGGCAGCAGGCGGCAGCCCAGGGCATGAGTGTGTTCGTGGCATCAGGGGATGCCGGCGCTGCCGGATGCGATCAGCCGACC
>JBLMYN010000214.1:0-6296 GCA_050258305.1 Actinomycetota bacterium | reverse complement strand
CTCCAAGGCATGCTGGTAGGCGTGGATCGCTTTATCCCGCTGCTTTGTCTTGGAATAGAGATCGCCCAGTGATATCAGGGCCTCGACATCGTCAGGCTGAATTGAGCGGTACTGTTCCAGCAACTGGATTGCCTCACCATAATCCTTGAGAGTTGCAGCGGTGTTAGCTAGATACAGGAGCCCTTCACCCCTGTGAGAGCGAATTACTTGATGGCCGGCGATTAGAACAATCACACAGCTCGCAGCGAAGATGCCGGCTTGGTAAAGCTTGTGTTTTCGCGCAAAGCTGCCAAGCGGAAACCCGATCATCAGTCCGGAGACAAATCCGCCGATGGGGGCCATATTGTCAATTCCCGGGCTGAACCCGCCTCCGGCAAAACTGATAACTACAAAGATGATCAAGACGTAGATCAGAGTTTTCTTCTGTGCGGAGCTGAGTGAAAGCTCGCCGAATTTTGCTCCAGCGACAATCGTCCCCGCGATGCCGAAGATTGCGCCTGACGCGCCAACCGCGAGCATCCGGGGATCATGCGCCAGACCTGAAAGGAAGCCTACGGTCCCGGTGAGCAGGTAAATGGCGACCGTCTGCAGGCCCCCGAAAACGCGCTCGCAGACCGGCCCCAGGGCGTAGAGACACCACATGTTGATGCCGATGTGGAGGATGCCGGCATGGATGAAGGAGGCGGTGATCAGCCGCCAATACTCTCCTCCGATTGTGGCTGGACCGAAATTACCGCCCCACCTGAGCAGAGAGAGGGCGCTAAACTGGACAACGCTGCCGGTAGTTACCATCATGCCGAGGAACGCGGCGAAATTGATGCCCAGGAGGAATGCGGTTGCAGGGTATTTGCGCAGGGTGCCCGGGAGCAACAATCTGCGGACGC
Source organism: Actinomycetota bacterium (assembly GCA_050258305.1). Lineage (GTDB taxonomy): Bacteria > Acidobacteriota > Terriglobia > Terriglobales > Acidobacteriaceae > Angelobacter. The sequence goes on along the minus strand of JBLMYN010000214.1, from coordinate 5,412 downwards.
GCTCTCCGGCTGGGCTGTCGCAGACGCTGCAATGCCCCGGAGCCATGCTTTCGTCCTTAAGAGTGAGTTCGGCACCACATTTTACGCATTTCGGATTGGTGGTCACAGCGCATTAAGGTACTCAGAAATTCGAGTTTGGGCCAGTCCATTTTTGCACCTATCGCCCCAAGGCCGGGGAGCAGGAGGGCTGATCATGCAAAGGCCTGCTGAACTTGTTAGAATTTTATTGTGGAACCGTCACTGTTGAATCGTGAGATCGTGAAACGCCCTGACAAGTGCAAGTTCCAGGGCCGCATTCTTTTCCTTACTGAAGATCCAGAGCTGATCCGGCGGCAGTTGGCCGGGGAGGACCTGCCCTGGGACACGAAGAATCCACAGAACAATCCCAAGCTGCGCGACGATATCTCCACCGACGAGATCACGCCGGCGCACATCTGCTTCTTCTTTGACGAGACACTGGGCGAATTCCCTTACACCGGGCTGAAGTGCGGCAACGAGGTGCCGATCAAGCGCGGCGATGTGAAGAAAGGCGGATTTGTGGCCGCGGTGAGCGGAAAGCGCCGCGGCAAAGGTTCCAGCCGTGAGCAGTCTCCTTATGCGGAGCTGTGTGCCGGGATCAAACTGGTCATCGCGGAAAATATTGAGCGCATTTACAAGCAGAATTGCCAGAACCTGGGCGTGCTCACCACCACCGACTTCAGCGTCATAGACCAGGTCCGCGCCGGGGAGGAAATCCCGCTCAGCAAATTTACGGAAGGCGAAGACGATATTACGCGCCAGGTAATCGAGTACGGAGGCCTGTTCCCGTTCAACGTGGCCCGGCTGCAGAAGAAGGTTTTCCTCCCGCCGATCCAGACGGGCAAGCGCCCGATGACCATTGCGGAAAAGATTTTTGCCCGCCACATGCTGAATGAGAAGGGCGAGCCCGGCGTTGCCGCCGTGAAGCCCGGTGATTCCGGCTTTGCGCGCACGGACCTGCGCTTCAGCCACGAGTACGTCACGCCCATGTCGGCGATCTTCTTTGAACATTTTGTCGGCAAGGACGCGAAGGTAAATGATCCGAGCACGATCCTGTTCTTCCGTGATCATCTGACCTTCCTGGATGAGGTGCTCTCGGAAGAGAAGCGCAAGATGGGCCTGCTGGATCTGGCGACCCAGCTCAAGCTCAAGCAGGAAGATTTTGCCAGGAAGCAGGGAATTCGGCTGCATGGAGAGCTCAAAGACCGCAAGGGTTCTGAGGGTATCTGCCACTCGGTCATCGCGGAGAGTTACGCGCTGCCGGGGCAGCTCAATGTGGGCTCGGACTCGCACACGCCGCACGTCGGCGCCGTTGGCTGCGTGGCTTTTGGCATCGGAACCACGGACGTGTTCAATTCCTGGATCACGAAGGATGTCCGCGTAAAGGTGCCGGAGTCAGTGAAGGTTATCGTTCGCGGCAAACGAAAGCCCAACGTCACAGCTAAGGATTTCATCCTGCTGCTGCTTAGCCTTCCCTACATTAAAACCGGCCAGGCCCTGGCCAAGGTCATGGAGTATTCGGGCGAGGCCATTGAAGAACTCAGCGTGGACGAGCGCGCCACCATGACCAACATGGCGGCTGAGATCGGCGGGTTCACGGGAATCGTGGCGCCCGACCAGAAAACAGTTCAGTTTCTGATGGAGCGGCGCGGGTTGTCGCTGGCCCAGGCCGAAGGCTACTGTAAGGGCCTGTTCAGCGATCCGGATGCGCAGTACGCGCATGTGATCGAGCTCAACGCCGACGAGATCACGCCCATGGTGGCCACGCCCGGAGATCCGGGAAACGGCAAGTTCATCCGCAATCTCAACACGCCGGTGCCGGTGGAGATTGCTTACGGCGGCACCTGCACCGCAGGAAAAAATGCGGACATGGACATGTATGCGCAGGTGCTCTCGGAAGCGCTGCAGCAGGGCAAGCGTGTGGCCGAGGGCTGTAAGTTTTATATCCAGTTCGGATCGCAGGGCACTCGCGATTACTGCATCAAACATGGTTATCTGGACGTCTTTAAGAGAGCCGGCGCGACTGTAATCGAGCCGAGTTGTGGCGCCTGCATTAATGCGGGGCCCGGCGTCTCGACGCGTCCTGACCAGGTGGTGATCAGCGCGCAAAACCGCAATTTCCCCGGTCGCAGCGGCCCTGGCCAGATGTATCTGGCCAGCCCGTTCACGGTTGCCGCCAGCGCGGTGGCCGGTTATATCGTGGAATACGAACCGCAAAGAGAGCTGGTCAGCGCTTAGGTTGGAAGGCGCGGCGATCTGACCTGAATCAACTGCGGAAAAAAACTGGAGACTGTGACCTTTGTCACGTCCACAAGCCCACAGCGTAGCGGATGATGAGACACGGCACAATCGCTTGCACGCGAGGGATTTGCTGCTAGAATCTTGTGTTGCGAAATCAGCCCATTAAGCTCATGGAGAAACGACCCTTATGGCCTATGTAATTGCAGAGCCTTGCATCGGTACCAAGGACACGGCTTGCGTGGACGCCTGCCCGGTGGACTGCATTCACCCGAAGAAAGATGAACCGCAGTTTGAAGGGGCCGACCAGCTCTTTATCGATCCGGTCGAATGCATCGACTGCGGCGCGTGTGTTCCGGTTTGTCCGGTTTCCGCCATCTTCGCGCTCGACGACCTCCCGGACAAGTGGAAGGCTTATACCGAGAAAAACGCGAAGTATTTCGGGCGTTAGGCCCCAAATGAGAGTTTTACGACGCGCAGCCGCATAGCTGCGCGTTTTTGCTTGTTGCTATTATCAATCGCGAAAGCGTCTCTGCATGCTGAAGCAATCTGAAGCACTGATCCTGCGCACCTATCCGTTCCATGAAGCGGACCTTCTGATCACACTTTTTACCCGGGTCGAAGGCAAGGTGCGAGGGGTGGCTAAATCCGCCAAGCGCTCCAAGCGCCGGTTCGGGGGCGCGCTGGAACCTCTCACTCACGTCATTGCCCACTGGGAAGACAAGGAAAAGCAGGAGCTTGCGCGCATTGATTCCTGTGAGATCATCTCTTCACCTTTAACCGACGAAGTCACCTATCCCCGCCTGGTTGGGCTGAGCTATCTGGCTGAGGTCATTGATCAGCTTCTGCCGGACCGCGAGCCGAGCGACGAAATCTTCCGGCTCACGCTGGCTGTCGTCCGCCAGCTCCTGCCTGATTCCATCTGGATGGCCCTGACTTACTTCGATCTCTGGATTGTCCGCCTCATTGGCTTGCTTCCTGATTTGAACGAGTGTGTGGTTTGCGGCGCCACGTTGAACGGGAGCCGCGCCTGGTTTCATCCTCTGGCAGACGGGCTGCTGTGCATCCGCGACAAGCGCCTGGCCAGCACTGAAATCACCTCCGAATCGCGCGCCGTCGCCGCGGAGATGTTCCGCGCGCCGGTTGAACGCTTTGCCGGATCGCCCTGGCCCCGCCAGCGCGCCGCGGACCTGCGCCGCTTCCTGGCGCAGCGCATCGAACGGCACATTGAAAAGAAACTGGTGACCGCGGCCATGCTGGAAAAGCTCTAACTCGCTCAGCCGGGATGTGAGGTTGACGGTCTCGAGCCGACTCCGCGATGCCAGTAGATGCTGAACGCGATCAGGCCCACCAGGGCGAGGCTGGTGAATGAAATGGTGCCATGGATCACAAAGCTGGAAAACCGGGTGGAGTTTTCATACGCGAAGGCCAGTCCCAGCAGCGCGGCTGCGCTTGCGATGCCTGTAGTTACGACCGATCTCAACCGCGTGCTTATTCGCAACTGTGCCGGGACCGGATGCGGCTCGGCGGCCTTCGACCACCGCCTGTAAGCAATGATCACCACAACCGTACCCACCACCGTGCTCAGATGCTGCAACAAGTTGTAAACCGGCCGGGTGCTGCCGTACTCGAGGAGCGGCATTGTACGCAGTATGGCCAGGCGGCGCACCATGAAGCCATAATCGTGGGTGAAGGAATCCCAGAAAATGTGGGAGAAAATACCTGCCATCAAAGAAGCAAGAATCAAAGCAAACCGTTTGCCCGGACCGAAGCGGAATGGGGTTGCGAAACACGCCAGACGCTCCTGGTGCCACGCCGGCGCAAGGCTGATGAGCGGCAGCTTCAATACGCGATGGAACAGCCACAACGCCGCGAGCGCCGAGGGCAAACAGATATAAAATGCGCCGGGAAGCGAGTGACTCGGCCTGGCGTCAGAGCCAAGTCCAACGAAATAATGGAAATCGGGAGAAATGCTTCCCACAACCAGCGCGGAAAAGATCAGGCGCTTGCGCAGGGGAAGAATAGCGGCGGGATGGGCAACCGTAAATGGCAAGACAACCTTAAAGATAGCTTAGCAACGGCGCGGCGTTGATGGCAAAGTTCTGATAAATTAAGTACTTTCGACCATGCCCAAAGCCAACGCCCCTACTTATCAGGAAATCATCTTGCGCCTCTCGAGTTTCTGGGCTGAGCGGGGCTGTGTTCTGCAGCAGCCTTACGATACGGAAGTGGGCGCCGGAACCATGTCCCCGGAAACGTTTTTGCGCGCGCTCGGCCCCCGGCCTTGCAAAGTGGCATACATTCAACCATCGCGCCGCCCTGCCGATGGGCGCTATGGCGACAACCCAAATCGTCTCTATAAACACATGCAGATGCAGGTGATTCTTAAACCTCCACCTGAAGATGTGCAGGAGCTGTATCTGGATTCCCTAGTGGCGCTGGGAATCAACCTTCGGCAGCATGACATCAAGTTTGAAGAAGACAACTGGGAGTCGCCCACGCTGGGCGCATGGGGCGTCGGCTGGCAGGTGATGCTCGACGGCCTGGAGATCACTCAGTTCACTTACTTCCAGCAGTGTGGCGGGGTTGATCTTGATCCAATTTGCGCCGAGCTGACGTACGGCATGGAGCGCATCGCGGCTTTTCTGCAGGACGTGGACAGCATTTATGAGATCGTGTGGGCGCGCGATCCGAAAACGGGCGCTCCCGTTACCTACCGCGATGTGCGCTATCAGGACGAGTTGCAGCTTTCGGTCTACAACTTCGAGGCAGCCGACGTAAGCAAAGCATGGAAGCACCTGGAAATGTATGAAGCCGAGTGCCAGGGGTTGATCAGCAGTTTCAACGCAGTCATGGAGAGTAAAACCACCTCGGCGGCGGAAAAGGAACGCTTTCCACTGCTTGCCGCCTATGAGCTCTGTCTCAAGTGTTCGCACTTGTTTAACATCCTCGACGCGCGCGGCGCCATTTCAGTCACTGAGCGAGTCGGGGTGATTGCGCGGGTGCGGCAACTGGCGGTCGGCGTGGCCAAGGCTTACCTCGCCCAGCAGAATGCCGCGATGGAAGCGGGCAAAGCCCAGAAGGGAGGAGCAGCCTGATGCCTGACTTCCTCCTTGAAATCGGCTGTGAAGAAATTCCCGCGCGCATGCTGGATGG
>JBLMYN010000213.1:0-5892 GCA_050258305.1 Actinomycetota bacterium | reverse complement strand
GCTTCTCTAGCCCTTCACCTCCACCAGGTTGGGCAGAGGACTTGCACCTCCAAGCTGTCGAACATGTTCGGCACACAACAAGAAGCGGCGGAGGGATGTCCCCCGCCGCAGGAAGTGTCTTCTGTCAAACCATTATGGGAAAAGGACCTTTGCTGCTGCGGCGCCGATCACAAATTGTCCTATGATCTGCGTCCAGTCCTTAAAGCCGCGCAAAGTCGCGCCCTTGTCCAGCTTCTCCGGGACAACGATTGTGTCTCCAGCCATGAGCCTGGTGGAATCGAAATTATTGGTAATCAGCCCGCCATGTCCGTGCTTGCTCACGGTAGTCCCGTCAGCGCGAATGATGAAGGCGCGCCCCTTGTCGCCGTTCTTGGTTGCTCCTCCCGCGAGCTTCAGATACTCACCAAACGTCTTGCCCGGCCTGAAAATGAATGAGTTTGTGTTGTAGACGGAGCCAATCACGTTGACGGTTGCGGGACGGAAAGGCACCAGGAGCCGGTCTCCATCTTCCAAAACCAGGTTGGGCAGTTCAGACAGCCTGTCTGCGTTGGGTTTGAGTTGCAGCACGATCCGTCCGGTAGCTCTCAACGCCCGCAGTTTATCCACCAGGCGCCTCTCTCCCTCCAGCGATTGCTTCTCCGCTTCCGCTTCTTGTGTGTTGAGGTTTCGCTGGCCGCTGGCGTTTCGCTCAATGGATTTCTCCAGATCGTCCACATATTGGTCCAGCCGCTGCTGCTGATCTTCACGCACGGATTCGCGCGTAAACTCCGCTCCATAGAGGTACGCCTGGGGCGTCAATCCACCCACCCGCGTAATGAGATGGCGAAGAGTCTCCCCCGGCTCGGCCTGATACACGCCCGCCGACCTGAACTCGCCTTCCAGGCGGACAAACTTGCTCTGCTGTGCGATGGGCACCTGCATATCTGACTGCGAAAATATGGTGATCACGTCGCCCGGCTTGAGTTCGAGATTCTGCGTGTCGTCCCCGGCAATCGCTTTCCCCAGATTAAAAGGCAGCAGATGGGTGGTCAGGTCATTCGGGTTCATCCGCTGGATCACCGCATATTCCCAGTTGATTTCTGCAGCGGAGCGCTTGACCTGGTTCTTTAGCTCTTCCTCTGTTCTGCGTTCTGACTCGGTTTTGCTCATTCGGTTGCGGTCTTCCGGATAGTTTTGCTGTGCCATAGGGAAGCCGCTCTGATCGTACGATGGCTGGTTTTGGCCGCTGTACGGCTGATTGCCGGGCCCCTGCTGCTGCCCCGCACCGTAGCCCGGCTGTGGGCCGTATGGCTGATTGCCGTATGGCTGCGGGCCGTATGGCTGCGGACCATATGGCTGCGGTCCGTAGGGCTGGGGGCCGTAGGGCTGCGTTCCGTACTGCGGGTAAGGGTAGCCTTGCCCCTGCTGTTGCCCCTGAGGGTATCCTCGCAACTGGAAGGTGGTGCTGTCCGGGTTGATGGCAAGGAGATTTTGTCTCTTCCAGAATTCTTCCGTGACCAGCGACTCACGGGTGGGGATCAGGTCTTTCACCCGCATTCCTTCATGCCACGGATATCTTCCCGGCACCGCGACATTGCCGCGCAGGATGATGGCGTTATCAAAGCGCGGTGAGATGTGCAGGAAGCGAATGATATCGCCGTCGTGCAGCTCGCGTTTCATTCCGGCTGCGTCCAGGGGGAACTCCTCGGTCTTGCGAACGTCGTGGTCGTCAATACGATCGACAAATGCGTGTTGTCCGCCCGCTGTGGTGGTCAGACCTCCGGCATAGCCGAGGACGTCGCCAAACGTCTCATGTCCATTGAGTTCGTAAATCGCGGGAACGTTCACGCTTCCGGCCAGCGCCACCAGGGGACCGACGGGCGCCACATAGATGACGTCACCGGGAAGAAGCTGCACGTCATGGCTCTTGTCCCCGCGCGACAGGAGATCGTAAAGATCAAATGTTGTAACGGTCTTGCCCCCGCGCTTCAGCTCAATGTTCCGCATTGATCCGCGATTGGAAGGACCGCCGGAGGCGAATAAAGCATTCACCAGCGTACTGAGGGAACTCACGGTGTAGCTTCCGGGCCTTCTGACCTGCCCAACAACAAACACCTGGATGGAGCGCAACCGGCCCATGGTGACGCTCAGATCGAAGTTCTTGAACACCCTGCCTACCGCTGCGCGGAGCACGTCGTTGATCTGGTCATAACGGACACCGGCAACGCTGACGGCGCCTATCTTCGGCAGATAGATGTTTCCCGTGCGATCGACCGTGGCGTGGTAATTCACGTCAATCTGCCCCCAGGCGCGAATCAAAAGCTCGTCGCCGGGGCCGATCAGGTAATCAGGCGTGACGGGAACGCGATCCAGCGGAGCAAAGGTAGAGGGAATATTGTGGAAAAGATTGTGCCCAAAAATGGGCAGCCGGTACCCAAGCGTGCTGGAAACGAAGTCTTGAAATTCGATGTCCGGCTCGGGTGGAAGGGTCCTCACCGCGAGCGCTTCCTCTTCCGCGCGTCTTCGTCCCGCGCTCGCCTCCTCTTCCGCCTGTTGCTCGGCACGCAAAAGGCCGCGGTCCAGTCCGCTGCTCTCGGCGCCAGTATTTGAGATCTGGACGCCGCCACTCACCCGCGGCTGGGGCAGCGGCTGCGGCCTTTCCATCTGTTGCGATGATTGCGATTCTGTCTGGGCCGCCGCCAGGGCCGCAGGAAGAATAATGAACAGGAATAACTTGGGAATTAAGCCTCGTCGCACGTATTTATCTCTGTCGCCTTACTCCGCAGCGCATGTCAAACCAGAACGCCTGGGCGGTTTGCCTTCAGTTTAGTGCCTGCCACACACACGCCGAATAAGCACTAATGCCTAGCGGAATGAATGGTTTTACTGAACCGTAACTATATCGTAAGCGCGCATTTCCTGCATAGATACGCGATACGCGGCGCTGATTGCAGGGGGTGCGTCCGGGCCCTCTGGCATCTCATCCGCCATGAGAAGCCTCAGGCCAGGCGGTTTCAAGGCCGAAGGAATCAAAGCAGAGGCCTGACGAAGTAGAATATCCGGTCATGGCAGCCACCATCCCAGCCCGCACTCCTGCACGAGCACTGGTGATTGAGTTCGCAGGCCAGCGCCGCCGTGTGGCCATCACCACGTCTCCATTCACCATCGGCCGCTCGGATGATTGCGAGGCCATTATTCCCGATTTCCGTGTCTCCAGGCTGCACGCCAGGATCATCCAGGAAGGCGACCAGTACTTCATTGTGGACGCTGACAGCCGCCACGGCACCTTTTTGAATGGCACGCGTGTGGAGCGCGCCATGCTGAGGAACGAGGATGAAATCACGCTCGGCGCACCCGGCCTCAAGCTGGTCTTTACGGAGGGCGAACCGGCCAGCAGCGCTACCAACGTCCTCCTCAGCCGCCTGGTGGCGGATTCGGATACCTCAGAACTGGAAAAGCTGCGCCTGTTCCTGGAAGCCACGCGCAGCATGGGCAGCGGCCTGGTGGTCAACGATGTACTGCGGAAAATGCTTGACGTGGGACTGCGCATCACCCGGGCCGAGCGCGGCTTCGTCTACCTGAAGCAAAAAGACGGGACACACGCGCTCGCCTGCGGCCTCGATGCAGCGGGCAATCAGGTGAGCGCAGACCGCGACGTCTCCCACTCCGTGGTGCAGGAAGCCATGACTTCGGCCGCCGAGTTCATCACCGGCGACGCCGCCCAGCAGAGCGCTCTGGCCGCACGGCAAAGCATCGTGCTCAATGAACTCCGGACGGTTATCGCCATTCCGCTGCGTGTCAAACGCGTTTCCGCCGCTCCCGGAGCAGGCTCTGAAGTCAGCGGTGTGCTGTACCTTGACAGTCGTTCGGTTTCGCAGAACCTCTCCGGCGTAAGCAATGACGTGCTGCGTGCCCTGGCCAGCGAATGCGCCGCGGTTCTGGAAAGCGCCATGCTTGTGGAAAGCGAGCAGGCGGCCCGCCAGTATCAGCAGGAAATGGAGATCGCCGCCGGGATCCAGCGCAGCCTTATCTCTGTTCCCGGCGCCGGCTGCGACTTCGCCCGCGTCTCCGGCAGCAGCGTTCCCTGCAAGGAAGTAGGCGGCGATTTTTATGACGTGAATATCTCCCCCCGGAATGTAACGGTGATTGTGGCCGACGTCTCGGGGAAAGGAATCTCAGCCGCCCTTCTGGCATCCGTGATCCACGGCATGTTCTATGCGCAGATTTCCAGCGGCGCCAGCCTCCCTGATGCTGTTGCCTCGGTAAACAGGTTTCTCTGCTCCCGCGTGGCCGGCCAGAAGTACGCCACGCTGCTTGCCGCGCAACTTGACCGCAGCGGCACGCTCCAGATCGTGAATTGCGGACACGTACCCGCGCTTGTGGTGGAAAGCGGGACAGTGAGTCAGATTTCCGACGGCGATCTTCCTGTCGGCCTCATGCCCGGCGCAACTTTCCATGTAATTGAACGCACATTTGCGCCCGGTTCCCGCCTGCTGATTCTTACAGACGGCATCAGCGAAACAGAGAATGCCGCCGGCGCAGAATTTGGCCTCTCCGGCCTGGAACCGTATCTTCGCTCTCAGAATCCGCTGGCCGACATCATGGCCGCTGTGCAGACTTTTTCCGGCAACCAGGAAGCCCAGGATGACCGCACTCTCGTGCTGCTGGAGAGGACGGCATAGCGACTGTGCGCCGGCTCTGAGCGCCGTTCTCCTCGCGCTAGGCAGTCCCTTTCACGCATCGATAGAACCAGCCGCCGGGGAAAGCCAGCCAGCTAAGACTCGCCTTCACAGGGACTAGAGATTGCACCCTGTCCAAGGTGGTATTTTTTTGCTTTCCTGCGCTCCGTTTGTCCGCCTGTGAGATACTGTCGGCAACAAACGAAAGCTGAGCTATGCCCGATCCCGCATACCAGCCCAGTGCCGAGGACAGACGGAGAGATTTAACCGGCACCCAGGTAGGTCGATTCGTTGTTCACAACCGCCTTGGCTCGGGCGGTATGGGTGAAGTTTACCTCGCAGAAGATAGCAAGCTTCGCCGCAGCGTCGCCCTCAAGCGAGTCTCGCCCGGCGCGAGCGCTGATCAGGATGAAATCTCACGCCTGCTGCGTGAAGGCCAGCGCGCTTCCGCCCTCAACCACCCTAATATCGCCGGTGTTTATGACGTGCTGGAAGAGCATGGCGAAGTGCTGCTGGTAATGGAATACGTGCAGGGCCAGACCCTGCGCGACCGGCTTAACGGACCCATGAAGCCGCAGGAATTTCTGCCCATCGCCCTCGAGTGCGCTTCAGCTCTGGCGGCCGCTCATGAAAAGGGCATCCTGCACAGCGACATCAAGCCGGAAAACATCATGCTCACGCCGGACGGGCACGTAAAACTGCTGGACTTCGGCGTGGCCCGGCGCATCGCCACCGCGGACGACACAACGCGCAGCACGAACCTGCAAAATCTGAGCATCCAGGGGCCGGTCGGTGGAACACTGGCTTACATGGCGCCGGAAGTCCTGATGGGCGCACCGCCCGACCTGCGCGCTGACGTGTTCTCTCTGGGACTCGTCTTCTATGAAATGCTGGCGGGGAAACACCCTTTTCGCGATGGTGCATCCATCACACCCGCCGAATTCCGGATTGTGCAGCAGGATGCGCCTCCGTTGCCCAGGCTCGACACCAGTACTGGCGAGCCATTAGCCCAGGTAGTCGGCAAATCCCTGCAGCGCGACCCTGCTGTTCGCTACGCCAGCGCACGGCCGCTTTATGCGGATCTGCTCGCCGTTGCGGAAGGAAGCAAACCGAAATTTGCGGCAACGGCAATCCGGTGGCGGCCGAAGCCACTCCCGGGAATGATCCTTGCCTTCTTAGCCTTGGTCGTGGTGATCGGGCTTGTGCTCCTGATACCCGCAGTACGCAATCGCGT
>JBLMYN010000212.1:0-6339 GCA_050258305.1 Actinomycetota bacterium | reverse complement strand
TATTACCGTGCTCAGCTCAATGTACCCGCAAGGGTGATCCATGGGAGCGAAAGGCTTGAAGTCACGTTAGTAAACATCAGCCTGGGAGGTGCCGCCGTCTCCATAAAAAAGCAGCTCAACTTTGGCGCACCTGTCACCATTTGTTTCAGCCTTCCGGAAACAGACACAGAAGCGCGTGTCCAGGGCCAGATCGTCTGGTCTAACAACGAAGGGCAGCATGGAATTCAATTCGCGGAAACTGACCAGCCAATTCGAACAACGCTGCAAGGCTGGCTGCACTCGCAGATGAAGAAAGACAACTCGGGCGAAGATTTCGAGGAAAACCTGAGCTGAAAGGGGTGACCGGCAGGAAAAGCCCAAGGTTCACAAACAGCCTGGTGTAGGCTCAGACGGGGCGTCGATTCAGCACGATTAAAAAATTTAATTTGGTTTTTTTTTTGCGTGATTCATGTATCATTCCCAATCGGAACGATGTTGCAGTTGGATGTCTCTTGTACCGGACATCCTGAAAGCTTAAACAAACGCCTCAAACCGCGGGTGCATCGGGACCAGCCGCGCTTATGGGCTGCAGGAGTATTTCCTGCCGCCATCCTCAATAAGCGAATTCCAAGGGCGGCCCGATCTCTTCAGGCAAAGCAAGGCAGTTCGTTGCCTCCGTGCGTAAACTGGACAAATCTTATCAATTTACGAGTGCTTGTGCTTAAAATATAAAGACTGTCGTGCGTGCGGGACCGGAGGGGGCGCGGGCGGGAGATAAGAACGCCAGATAGTTACTAAAGTGCATGCACTAACGTCATTACAAAGTCTTAATCGGTGGCGGATTTCTATCTCTGAATTGCTTGGGAATCGGGTATGATTGGCCTGCATTTATGGCCGAACAACAGCTCAACTTAAGTGTGACAATCCCCACTAAGGGTGAGATGCGGATTCTGAACGCGTTGTGGGATCTGGGCCAGGGCACGGTTGAAGATGTCATAAGGCACCCCAGCTTTTCGACGCCGCCCAACTACAAAACGACACAAACCCTGCTTCGCATCATGGAAGAAAAAGGCTTGGCAAAACACGCGAATCAGGGGCGCGTCTTCATCTTCACACCATGCGTCACCCGTGAGCAGGTCGCCCGGCTCTCGGTTCAGAACCTGCTGGAAAATACGTTCTCTGGATCACTCACCGAAATGATGGTGGGTGTGATCGAAGCAGGAACCGTCAAAGAATCCGAATTGGAAGAACTCGAAAACCTCATCCGCGAATATCGCAAACAGCGAACCAAATAGAGTGAGGTGATACCTCTGAGACAATCATCATCATTTGGGTTATTAAAAAACTTAATCTTATTTTAATCAGATTTGATATATCACGACAGGAAATTATGGGCACTGGCTAAGGTCCATACCTAGATATATCTAAGGTGTTGACCTGTCGTGGTAGGGTGTAGCAGCAATTTAAATGCACCATTTTTATGGTGCGCTTCCGGACGGGGCGCGGGCCCGCTGAAAACGCACTCATCGCTGGTACTGGCCGCTTCTTGCTGCTAAAGCCTGCGAAGCAGCCGGTGAGAGCGGAGGCCTGCTTCAAGCTCGACGGAAAGAGCACCTTATGCAAGTCGATCGCTATTTATTTGATTTCAGTGTCTTCTTAACATTTTCGATCAGGATAGGCGTTGTCTGGTTGTTGTGCTACGTCTGTTCCCGTCTTTTGCGCCAGCCCAGTCAGCGATTCGTTCTATGGCTGATTTTCTCCCTGGGATCGGCGGCGTATTGGATCGTCGCACTCATTGACTTCATTTTCCTTGCGCAGGACAGAACCTTCATTTACCTCCATAGCCGTTCGCTGGCTCAGATTGTCGTTTCGGCAAGCTGGCAGCCGGTGTTTGCTGCTCTCACATGGTTATTGGGCGGAGCCTATATGGTGGGCCTGGTCGTTCTCTGTTCATTCCGTCTTTGGAACCGGCTCCGGCTCAGAAGGCTGCTGCGCTTCGGTTTACAACCGTCGATCGAATTTTCTGCAGGCCTGGAAAAGTTATGCCGCGAAATGGGCGTCAAACGGTGCAAGCTTGTGATTCTCCCGGGCATCGCCTCTCCTGCCACGGCGTATTGGCTGCACCCCCATATTATTTTCCCGGAGCTTGCCCACCGGCCGGAAAAGCTCGCTGAGTTCCTCCATATCCTGAGACACGAACTCGTACACGTTGTTCGACGGGACTACCTGCTGTCAAGCCTGGTTGACGCGACCTGCACACTTCTCTTCTTCCATCCTGCTGTTTGGGCTGCAAGACGGCAGATGCGCCTGGAACGCGAACTGGCGTGCGACAGGGAGGTTGTACAGGCCTGCCCGGAGTACCGCGCCGACTATGCGGCGAGCCTGACGCAGTTTGTGCGTTTAAGTCTGATTACAAAACGGTCTTTTTCGAACGTGCCGTTTTCAAGCCCGGCCTCGTTGCTGGGCAGGCGCATCAGATCCATTCTGGTGGACCCCGTTCCCCCGCCGGCATGGAACCGTTTTTCTTCCGCCAGTCTGGCGGTAACAATCCTAATGACCGTTGCCCTGTTCGCCCCGCAGTTCTCAGTCAGCGTTGATATGGCGACGCATGTCGGACCCCGATTTACCTCAGTGCGGACTATGATGGTGGCTCAACGCATGAAACGGCACATAAGATTTACTGAAAATGGATTGCCTATACGCTGACTTGGCAGTTCACTCAGAGTCCGGTCGAATCCCGTTTACCTGCTGCGACGGCGCTTGTTCCTGGTGGTTCTGGAATTCGAGTGTCTTTTTATCGCTTTGACAAGGCGAGGTCCTATTTCGCTCAATTCCTGTCGCGCTGCAGCCGCAAGCTTTTGGAGAGAGGCTTCGCCTTTTGCGGTCAGTGAGAGTATCACTTTCCGCCGGTCCGGCCCGGCCTGGCTCCGGCGCACGAGGCCTTTGTTCCGGCAACGATCCACAAGCTGGCTCACAGAGTTCTGATGCAACTGCAGTCGTTCGGCCAGCGAATTCATTGTGGGCTGCCCGCCTTTGGGAAATCCCTTGATTGCAAGCAGAAGCTGATACTGCTGGGATTTGAGGTGGCTTTTAGCCAGTTGGCTGTCCATATGCCGCAGATACTTACGGATCTGATACCGGACCTCAGCCAATACCATGTATTCGCGTTTTCGCGCCCATTCCGAGCTTCGCTTCCTGATCACGTGCGATACACCTCTAACTTAAGAACCGCGTTTTGGCGGGCGTCTTCCGCCTTGCCCTCACTGGAGTTAGTTCCGGGTTTCAAACTGCGCGCAATACAGTTTTCAATCCGTGCTCGCGGTGATTGACAGTCGGGAGAAAGTCCGTAGCTGCCAGGCAGCAACGATTACGGGTCAATGCAGGAAAGACAGCTCGCGGTCAGATTCTGAGGATTTCGAGTTCTGCGGAGGCGATTTCCGGTGGGGAAGCAGCGGCGGTGGCCGCAGCATGGAGCAAGTCAGGCGTCATTGAAAGCACGCTGGAACGCCAATCCAAAACGTGCAGTGGAACCATCTGCCGCCAAAACTGAGAAGACCCCGCTGTAAGGAAAGGCTGTTCCGGAACTGACGAGGGCGCGCAGCAAGGGTGAAAAGCACCTATGGCAGGTTCGCCGCACTGTTGCGCCATGTGCCGGCAGCAGTTGGGTGGAGCGGTAGCCGCGCCGCCTGGTAAAACACACGCAATAATCAGGAGCGGAATCAGCGCCACCGGAACGAACTTGTGAGCCAGCCTCACCCGATGCAGTCTACAGAACCTGCCCTGAAGGTGCAAGAATCCGAAAGCTTTCCATGCAGGTCCCAGGAACCCGAGTTATCCGAAGCGCCGAATTTTTGCAGCTCATCGACGATCACACTTACGCACTCGCACCGGGCGTATGCTTTCACCACTTGTGCCTCTTTTTTATTCCGGACCTGGTGCTGAAGATACCGCCCCGTGCAGAAGCGCAAATTTCTCCATCCTGTAAATGAGTGTCTTGCGGCTGATGTTCAGGTATCTGGCTGCGTGGGTCTGGTTCCAATCGTGCTTTTGCAGGGCCTGGAGCAGGATCTCCTTTTCGATCTGTTCGAGGTCAATTCCTTCTTCTGGAAGCTTCAGCCCAATACTGCTGATTGCAGGTTCGGCCTGGCGGATCTCCTGAGGCAGGTCTTCCACCTGCAAAATTTCGGATTTGGCCAGTACGGCCATTCGCTCGATCACATTTTGCAGTTCCCTCACATTGCCAGGCCAGCGGTACTGCGTCAGCTTGTCCATAGCTGGGTCTGAGATGGAAAGAACAGAAATACCGTATCGAGTGGCGAACTGCTTCAGGAAGAACCGGACCAGCAGGGGAATGTCATCACCTCGTTCGCGCAGCGGAGGCAGGTCAATGCTGACGACGGTCAGGCGGTAATAAAGGTCCTCTCTGAAATCAGCATCTTCGGCCAGGGTTTTGAGATTACGGTTGGAAGCTGCAATGATCCGGACATTGACTTTCAGTGGGTGCGGACTGCCGATCTTGTCGATCTCCCGTTCCTGAATGGCACGCAGAAGTTTCACCTGCAGAGCAGGAGTCAGCTCCCCCACCTCGTCGAGAAACAGCGTTCCTTCATTGGCAGCCTCAAACTTGCCGGCGCGATCGGTGGTTGCGCCAGTGAAGGAGCCTTTGCGGTGACCGAAGAGTTCTGATTCTGCCAGCGTCTCCGGCAATGCTCCGCAATTTACGGTAACAAAAGGTTTGCCTGCGCGCAGGCTATTCTGATGGATGGCCTTGGCCAGCAGTTCCTTGCCGGTTCCCGATTCGCCGCCGATCAACACAGTCGAATCCCGAAGCGCCACTTGTGCGGCCGTTTCGATCACGCTGCGCATCTTCCGTGATTGCGTAATCATGTTTTCGAAACGGAAGGTGTTTCCCGCAAACTCACGCAGCTGGCGATTTTCATCAACGAGCTGTTGCCGCTCCAGGGCGCGGTGCACGGTGACTTTGAGCTCGTCGGCATGGAGAGGTTTCAGCACATAGTCGGCGGCGCCCAACTTCATGGCTTCCACGGCATCATTGACGGTGCCGAACGCGGTGATGAGAATAACGGCAGTGTCAGGATTTGCGGCCTTGATGCGGCTAAGGAGATCCAGCCCGCTCAGTCCCGGCATGCGGATATCTGAAATCACCAGGGCAGGGTCATGCTGCTCAAACAATTTGAACCCTGCGGACCCGTCGCCCGCGGTAAGGGTGGAGTATCCCTCCTCCTGGAGCCAGAACTCGATCAGGCGGCGCTGGCTGGCGTCATCGTCGACAACCAGGATGGGACCCTTCTTCATGCGAGTGCCTTGACGGCCGCTTCTTCTTCAGCTTTTACACCGGCCAGCGGCAAAGCCAGCGTGAATGTTGCGCCACGATCAGGGTTGTTGGTTACCCGGATTCTCCCGCCGTGACCTGTGATGATCTGGTAAGCGATAGACAGGCCCAGGCCGGTGCCTCCCGCGCGCGTGGTGAAAAATGGGTCAAAAATGCGCTCCAGATTTTCCTCGGCAATCCCGACACCCTGGTCTACCACTTCCAACAGCACTAAGCCATCCTCCTGCCTGCAGCGCAAGACAATCTCACCCCCGGATGCCATGGCCTGCACGGCGTTCAGAACCAGGTTCAGCAGGACCTGTTTGATTTGCTCCGTATCCACAAAGAGTTCTGGCGTCTGCCTGGATTCAATGCGGATCTTGACTCCTGCCATCTTCGCCGTCTCGCCCGCCAGCAGGCTCACGGCCTGCAAGAGGAGCTCCGGCTCAACCAGGCTGCGCTGTGGCGGCTGAGGGCGGGCGAACTCAATGAAGTTCGTCAGCAGCCCCTTTAATCGAGAGAGTTCTTTTTCCGCCATGCCGGCAAATTCCCGCCTGGCGGGTTCCGCCAGCCCTGGTCTGCTCAAGATCTGCACCGCGCCGTCGAGCGCTCCCAACGGGTTGCGGATCTCATGCGCCAGGCCGGCGGAGAGCTCGCCCAATGCTGACAGCCGGTCTGCGCGCCGGAGCTGGTCCAGAGAAGCGCGAAGTTGCGTGTAGGCATCATTGAGTTGGGAAGCTGATTCCTCAATCTTCCTGCGATGCGAGCGTTCCTGGTCGGCAAGAATTCCAGTCAGAGTACCGAGCACAAAGAACATCCCGATTTCAACGTACCCGGTAATGCGATATTCCGGATGCAACCGCCACGCCATGGCAATGTGAGGAAGATAAGAGGCGGCGGCAAGAGCTGCAGCCGCAATTCCTCCTCGCCAGCCGAACCAGAGCGCCATGAGGAGGACAGGGATGTAGTAGCTCCTTTGCAGAAATGGATGAACCCAGTAGTGGGCCGTTGGGGTGTTGTAGTGCAGC
>JBLMYN010000211.1:0-2847 GCA_050258305.1 Actinomycetota bacterium | reverse complement strand
TTCTCCCTTGAGGGCGGCCGAGCGCCTGAATCCGATGTGGTTTTGCAACAGTTGAAAGCTGGGCACGCCATTTTCATCGAAGGCGACAATCTCCCCGTCCACAATGGCTGTGTCTGCCTTTACGGCCTGGGCCACGGCTGCGGCGATTTGGGGAAAGTTCGCGTTCATGGCGTTGCCGCGCCGCGACACTATGCGGACTTTCCCCTTCTCGATGAAGCACAGCGCGCGGTAACCGTCCCATTTCACCTCGTACAGCCAGTCAGAACCCTGTGGAAGTTGCGAACCAAGGACGGCCAGCATGGGCTCGACCTTCGCGGGCATGGCTGCTTCCACAGCGCCTTCAAGCTGTGAGAGATCAGACGGGCCCTGCAGCACGCTGCGGGTGTCGCTCTCCGGGTCCCATCCCGGCCGCACGGCGAAGTCTTTCTTCTTGATCAGCAGCCAGTCCTTGCCTTTGCTGCGATTGGTCCTGACCAGCGCGAACTCGCCGGCGAGTTTCTGTCCATGAAAGCGCAGCTTGAGATCGCCGGCGCTCCACTGCTGCTGGGGAGATTTTTCTCCCAGCAATTCGTAGGTGCCGCGGTCCCAGAGCGTGACTTTGCCCGCGCCGTAGTTCCCTGCCGGAATGGTGCCTTCAAAGTTGCCGTACTCGAGTGGATGATCTTCCACGTGGACGGCCAGGCGTTTAATTTCCGGATCAAGCGTGGGACCTTGCGGCAGGGCCCAGGACTTGAGCACGCCATCCATTTCCAGCCTCAAGTCATAGTGGAGCCTTCGTGCGCTATGTCTCTGAATAAAAAACCGGTTCTCCTTGCGCTCATCAAGCCTGGGCTCGGGTTCGGGAGTTTTGCTGAAGACGCGTTTTCGCCGGTACTCTTCTAGTGACATGGCCTGTTTGTAAGATTGTAAATGCCCCTATAATTGTGCTAAACACGTAGACTCGCCCGGTTTTTTTGGAGAAATCAGCATGGCCAGCACCGTATGGAAGGGGCACCTCACTTTCGGGTTGCTCTCTTTGCCCGTGAAATTGTATAGCGCCGCCCGCGGCGAAACGGTCAGCTTCAACCAGCTTCACAAGGACGACCACTCCCGCGTAAAGCAGGTCCTCTACTGCCAGCTTGAGGACAAGCCCATCCAGCGCAGCGACATTGTAAAGGGCTACGAATACGAAAAAGACAAGTACGTAGTCATTGATGAGGAAGAGGTCAAAAAAGTCGCGCCGAAAACGGCCAAGACCATGGAAGTGCTGGAGTTCGTGAAGGCGTCAGAAGTGGATCCCGTGTACTTGGACGCGTCTTACTATCTGGCCCCCGATGAAGCCGGCGAGAAGCCCTATTCCCTGTTGTTTGAAGCTCTCCGCCAGAGCGGCTGCGTAGGCGTGGCCAAGATCGCCATGCACAATCGCGAGCACATCGTGATTCTCCGCCCCGGAAACCGCGGCATTCTGCTGCATACCATGTATTACGAAGACGAGATCCGCCAGGTAGAAGAATTCCGCACGGATACCAGCAAGGTTCAGGATAAAGAACTGGCGCTGGCCAGGATGCTGATTGAGTCTTTGCTCGCTCCGTTTGAGCCGGGAAAATACAAAGACAACTATCGCGAAAATCTGCTTTCGATGATCAAGGCGAAGATTGAAGGCAAGGAGATTGTTGAGCCCGCAGCCCCGGCACATAAAGCCCCGGTAATCGATATCCTTGAGGCGCTGAAGATGAGCCTGGCGGAAGGCAAAAAGCCGCCGCAGTCGGTGCGCGGAGCGTCTGCAACCGCAGAAAGAGAGCCGGAAGTAGAGGAAGAAACGGCCAGGCCCAGGAGAACACGCAAGACGTCCAGCGCGGATTGAAGGTGTTCAAATCTACTCGTTACGCAATGCCAACAGCGGGTCCACGCGCGCTGCCCTGCGCGAAGGAATCCAGGCTGCAACCATGACTCCGGAACGAGTCTGAAAGTCCCCGGCGAGCCTACTTCTTTTCCGGTTCCACGCTCACAGCGCGGTTCTTCTCGAACGCCACTTTCACCGGATTGCCGTTATTGGTGTATTCAATGGTCCGGTTGCCGTAACCGCCGCTGGTGACGTTGGCCGAGGTGCCGAGAGCGAAGCCCGCCTGCAATTCATTCATCCCGACTTTCGCTTGATGTTGATCAATGGCACCCCAGATGTCCGGCGGCCAGTGCTTATAGAGCTGGTGAGGATCGGCGAAAAATAAGACATCGTTGGCGGTGAAATTGAAATCATCGCCAATGGCCGTGCCAATGGGCGCAGCAAAAGTTCCCTTCCCTCCCGGCATATCAACAACCGCCAGAACCTGCTTTTGCACCACGGCCACTTGTCCGGCTTTCAATGCCACGGGCATTTTCTGCAGGATTACATCTTTGATCTGGAGCTTTTCTAAAGGAGGCAAAAGGCCGGCATGATGGGCAAGGCTGGCTTCGTGTGAGGCGGGGTTGTAGTGATAGTACGGAACAGCATTGCCGGCGCGTACCCACACGGTCTTGCCGTCCAGCTCTTTTTTTGCTGACTTCAGATCGTAGGGAAAGACCTTGGGCGGCGTGACGTAATCGTCAAGATTGGTGGAATAAGTCTCCGCTGGTTGCTGTGGCACCGGCTGGCGGCGTTCATAAAAAATGTAGGCCGTGCGTGCGGCCACCAGCACGACCCCGATGATCAGGATGATCTGTAGCCGTTTGCGCCAGTCCGCGTCCATTGGCTCGCTACTGTCGGGCCCTGGTTTCTTTGAGGATCACGGCAAAGCTGCGCCCGCCAAAGCTGAATCCCTGTTGCACTCTGCCCGTAACCGCCACTTTGGCTCCCTCACCGGGCACGCCAAAGTTCTGGCTGTACACCCA
>JBLMYN010000210.1:0-3268 GCA_050258305.1 Actinomycetota bacterium | reverse complement strand
TTGTGGCCGCCAAGCCTGAAAAGCCTCTTCGCGTAACCCTCTGGGCGGGATATGAAGACGCTCTCGCCCCCATCGCCTCGCGTCTGCCGGCGAATGCGCGCAAGTACGCGCTGGCCTCGTGGCACTGTGACGTCACCGACCATCGCTGCATTCACGATGCGTGGATTGAAGCCGTCAGCGTGGTTGAGGGCGGCACCGGCCCGCGCAGGGAGAAGCGCGCGATGGGAATCGTGATCAGATTGTTGAGCGCGCAGCAGGACCGTCACCTCATTCTCAAGCTGCCCGGCGTTCGCCGTTACGTCATCGAGCGTCCGCTCATCGAGGGGCAGCGGCGCGACGCTTCCGGCCACGGCGACGTGCTGGATGATTCCATCACGCTCACGGCAGACGGTTCCATCCTGTACACGCTGCGTGCGGAATTTGGGCGGCTCGAGGTCGAAGCAAAAGATATAGAATTCTCCCAGCAGCCCGTTTAGGTGCAGCCTTGGCCCCTTCCCGTGATCACGCTCCGTCAGAGTTGTTTGAAGGCGGATATTATTCCATCGTCGACGGCGAGAGCATTGGTATTGCCAGGGTGCTGAAGATTGATCCGGAGATCGTGCACGTGCGCATCTACAAAGAGCATTTTCCCAAGCGCCCGCGCTCCATTGATCCCGCCCGCCTGACGCTGGGAACCTTCGACGACAAAGACGGCTTCGGCCTGGGCCACCTGCCCTTGCGGCTGGCCACGTTTCTTGCTCGTGAGCCTCTGTTCATCACGCACGCTGAGGTGCAGCCCGAGGAACTCAAAGGCTATGAGACGTGGAAAGATGCCAACGGAGGCGTTTGGGAATAATGGCGTCCGGCGCCGCCAAACCCGCCCGTAAGAAACGCAGAATAACTCCCGTGCCCATCAACCCTGAAACCGGGCTGCCATACTCCAAAGGCACCATGAAGATGCGGCTGCTCAAGCGGCTGAAGTGCACGCAGAAATTCGAGAAGCTGGCGTGGACCGCGGGAGCAAAGCTGGTGGCCGGAGTGGATGAAGTGGGGCGCGGATCACTGTTCGGGCCGGTCGTGGCGGGCGCGGTGATTCTTGAATCGGATTACCGCATCAAAGGCTTGCGCGATTCGAAACTGCTGGATGAGAAGACGCGGGAAAAGCTGGCCGTGCGCATCAAGGAACACGCTGTGGCCTGGGCCGTTGCGGCTGTGGACGTGGCGCGCATCGATCAGCTCAACATCTACTGGGCTTCATTGCTGGCCATGAAACACGCGGTCGCCCGGCTTGCGCCCGCGCCGGACCATCTGCTGATCGACGCTGCGCATCTCGATCTTGATTGTCAGCAGACCAGCATCATCCATGGTGACGCGCTCTCCATCTCCATTGCCGCGGCATCGATCATTGCGAAAGTTGAGCGCGACGCCATGATTCGCCGCTGGGACCCGGTCTATCCGCAGTACGATCTGGCGTCGAACAAAGGCTATCGTTCGCCAAAGCATTTGGCCGCTCTCAAAGAGCACGGCCCCACGCCGCTGCACCGGCTGTCGTTCGCGCCGGTCTGGATGTGTAATGTGAGCCTGCAGGAGGAGTTTGCGTTTGTGGATGAAGATGGGGTTATGGAAGCCGCCGAGAAAGACGCATAGGTTTTCTTCAGGGCGTTGCCGTGGCAGCTTGTTTCTTCTGCTCGTACTTCACGCTGACGTGTGTTCCGTCGCTGGCGGTTGCCGCGCTCACCCACACAGTGCGGCCCTCACTCTCCTGAATGCCGACGATGAATCCGGTGTTGAGGCTGGAACCCGTGGTCATGAGCTTCATGCCTTCCGAGGTCAGTTGCTGAGAGTAATAGCTCAGCACTTTGTCAGGCGGATCCGGGCTGACGAATGTATAGCTGCCCGCCTGTTTTTGATTGTCAGCAGCGGAGAGCTGGTTCTGCAGCGAAGCTCCCGGATACACCGGTACCCACGAAGGCAGGGTTCCGGAAGTTGCGGCTGGTGTTGCGGTTGCGTCCGGCTGTTTGGTTTCAGCCGTGCCCGAACTGCGGGCTGCGGCAGGAGCGGGCTGCTTCCCGTGTTCCTCAATTTCCACCATGCTCTTCGTTGCGCGGTCGAACTTGAGCGCTATTGTCTTGCCGGTCTTGTTGTCTCGAACCAGCATGGTTTCGGCAGCGTCGTTGGTGGAAACAACCCGCACGTTGCCGTTGCGGATCACCGCCAGTTCGGCGGCGGCCAGGTCGCGGTTTTTCTTGATCAGGTACGGGTTCAAACCTGTCTCTTTTGCCTTATGCAGCCAAAAGAAGCCCAGGCCGGCCATGGCGATGATAGCCATCAGGACGACTGTGGCCATCCATCCAATGAGCCGGAGAACAATGTTGGGTCCTGGGGATCTTCGCGTGCCCTCGCCTGTTGACGAGCTTACGGACGGCGTAGGCATGCATTCTCCTTGAGCGAGGATTGTGGAATCAGGCAGGAACTCATGAGCTTCTTCTTAGATTATACGGTTCTCCCGGCGACGGCTGCCGTTTTTTGCCTTACTACTGGTAGGTTCATTCATTCCCGCCCGCTTTCGTGCGCCTATGGCATTTCCGCTGTCAGCAGGGAGCGGCGCTTTTCATCCCGCACTCGTTGTGCGATTTCGGGCAGCGGCTCGCGCCGGTACAGTTTTGCCGTGTTACGGATCACTGAAATGAACAGGATGAGCAGCATCCCGGAAATCCCCAGGGTCCCGCCGATATCGAAAATGCGGTAAGCGCGCCCGGACAGATGCGCCACGCTTTTCCAGAACAGAACAAGATTTCCGGCGCACAGCAGCAGCCGCAACTCCGTTGGCCCCATTTTGAAATATGAGATCTTGAAGTCACCCAGCGTGTAACTGGCCAGGTAGATTTCGACCGAAAGCATCAGGTACGCGATCAGCAGCCCCAGGGCGATCCACGATGACATGTAGCCTGACAGGGCCAGGCCGCCGAGCAGAAACAGCGCGCTGAAGGCATCCACCACGTGGTCAACATAAAATCCATAGCGTGGCCGGCAGCAGTTGCGGAAGCGTGCCAGGGTTCCATCCAGGCTGTCGCCCAGCCAGTTGACTGCCAGACAGATGATCACGATCGCCAGCCCGGCGCGATTGCTGCGCGACCACCAGTAACCGGCCCCTGCGCCCACCATTGCCGCAATTGAGGCACGGCTTGGGCAGCTTGACACAGGCGATTTCCTGTTCGACGCGCCCGGCTTTTTCGAAGTCGTGCTGCTGCCGCAGTTCTACAATGCCGAACGGTTCCACTTCGACTTC
>JBLMYN010000209.1:0-9256 GCA_050258305.1 Actinomycetota bacterium | reverse complement strand
TCTCAGGTAGAAACCTGAATCGCGCGGCTCCCGACCCCAGCGACAAAATGCGATACGCCAGCCCGGCCAGAACCGCCAGAATCAGAACGATAAAGAAGCCGGTGTGCACGCCATCCATTCTATGCCTTCGCAATCACTGCGGGCTCAGGTATTCCCCGAAGGCGCATGGCAAGGCGGGCCGGCTCGGTTTTGCCTGTCTGTACCGCCGTGCTCCACCTGGGGTTACGGTTACGGGAGCAATCCGATCCTCTCTGCCCCAGCGTTGTGGCTTATGTCGATCACCTCCGCGACATACTGAAATTCGAGTCCGGGATCACCCTTCACAAAAGCCACCTTGTTGCCGCGAGCTTCAAGGATCGTTCGCAGCCGCGACTCCAGCCTGTCCCAGGAGACTTTTTCCTGGTTGATCTTGAGAGCCGTCTGCAAGCCTTCTCCCTGGTCCTGGAGCTGGACGACAATTGGGTTTTCAGGCTCCGGTTGCTTCACATCTGCAGGCGCCGGCTTGGGAATATCAGCTTCCTCGCCCAGATTGTGATGAGGCAGGATGGCCATAAAGATGATCAGCAGGACCAGAAGTACGTCAATCAGCGGAGTTACATTGATCTCCAGGCCACGCGAACCAGGCGTCATCGACATGAGCAGCCCCTCTTTCTGCGGCAGCATTTTGCTGCCGGTTTTGGTTTGCGCGCGCTGAGGGATTGGACTGTTTTTAGCGCGGATAAGTTCCCAAGGAGTGGCGGGGTTGTAGAGGGTACATGAGAAAAGGGCACTCAGCGCTTCAACGGCGTTGATATCCCACAGCTTTGGTGTCAAATCACGGGTACGCGGAAGCGCGGAGGAAATCGACTGGTGGTGCTTTGTGCCACTAAGAATCGCACCTGATCAGTGTTATCAGCGTTCATCAGCGGTAAGATTTTTTGGTTTTAAGCTCGGACTCTTTGGCAATTCCATGTCTGGGGCCGGCTGCTGAGTGCAGGCTGCGCTTTTCGAGTATGATGGCGCGTGCAGGAAAGGGGGCAGCATGTTCAAAGGATTCAAACAGTTCATCATGCGCGGCAACGTGATCGACCTTGCCGTGGCGGTTGTCATCGGCGCAGCGTTCGGCGCGGTCGTCAGCTCATTTGTAACCAACATCCTGAATCCACTGATCGCGGCCATCGTGGGCAAGCCGGACTTTTCCGCCTTCAGCGCCACCTTGAATGGCGGGGTGATCGCCTACGGGCTTTTTCTGAACGCGCTGGTCAGTTTCCTGCTGATCGGAGCGGGCGTGTACTTCTTCATGGTCGCTCCCATGAACGCGTGGAAGGCCCGGCAGGCCCGCGGGCAGGCGCCTCCCGATCCCACGACCAGGAAGTGTCCGGAATGCCTGAGCGAGATTCCCATTGCAGCGAAGCGGTGCGCGTTCTGTACGTCAACAGTGAGCGCGACTGCCGGCGCATGAGCTGCGTGATAGATTCTTGACGTGTACCTCGCGGAACAGCTTGAAGAGCTGACAAGGAAACTGCATGCGCTCGTCCCGGCCGAACGGCTTGCCGTGGTTGATCAAGCCATTGATCAGCTCAATGCTTCCGGCATTGGCGGGCACGCGCTTAGGCCCGGCGCAACGGCGCCCGCATTCGAACTCTCTGATGGCGACGGGATGATGTGGCGTTCAGAAGACCTGCTGCGCAGTGGACCACTGGTGATCGTTTTCTATCGCGGACGCTGGTGCGCCTACTGCAACACCCAACTGGCCGCGATTCAGGAGATTCATTCCCGGGTTGCGGCGGCGGGAGCATCGCTGGTGGCCGTCTCCCCGCAAACGCAGAAGCATTCTTACATGACGCGCGACATGCACAAGCTGCGCTTCCCGGTGCTGAGCGACCCCGGCAATCAAATGGCGGGAAAATTCGGCCTGGTGTGGCGGCTGCCGCCCGAACTGCAGCAGATGTATGAAGCCATCATGACCAAGCTGCCGGGCTATAACGGCGACCAGAGCTGGGAACTGCCGCTGCCTGCGACGTACATTGTGCAGCCGGACGGAAAGATCTCATTCGCATCTGTGAATGTGGATTGGCGTCAGAGGCCCGAGCCGCAGGAGATTCTCAATCACCTTAACCGCTGATTCAAACCACAGAGGACACAGAGGAGCACAGAGAGTTCTCATGCCTGCCCAGATATAGGACATGTGCCATCTGAAGAGATCCCTTCGTGTTCCTTCGTGTCCTTCGTGGTTCAACGTGCTCTCCGGAGAGGTTTACATCCTTCCCCGACTCGCCGGCGGCACGATACCGTTCATGCGCAGGTACTCAACCATCTGCCCGTATTCGTCGGCGGCATGAATCACCGTGAATGTAGCAATGAACAGCCGGGGTTGCGTGCCGCGGAAGAAGGGAAGTTCTTCCAGCGCGTTCTGCGCCGTGAGTGTCTTGGCCGCGCGGTGCCCCAGCTCAAAGGAATCCTTGAGGAATTTGAGGATCTCCGCCTTGGACTTCAACTCGTCCGGGCCATTCGGTCCCTTGATGTTGGCCGGGACTTTGTCGCCCGTGAGCATGCTCCAGAAGCGATAATTGGCCGTGGCTGTGTGTTTCACCAGTTCAGCAAAGGTGCGCACGTTGCCGTACGCGGCGCCTTTGATGTTCAGACTGTTGGGCGTGAAATTGTACTTGTCTTCCGGCATGGCCTCTGCCACGCCGACCACGTTCTTTTCATAAGAGCTCACCTCGCGGTCCACCACGGAGGCAATGGTCGCCGGCTCAGAGGCGGTCTGCGCCTGCTTTGCATTCGAACCGGACTTTGCCGCCATCCCGCCCTGGGCGAATGCGCCCACGGCGAAGCTCAGGATTGCCATCAGTACGAAAACTCTCAGTTGCTTCATCTGTTCAGATCTCCTCGTCATCAATTAGAGCAGGGAAAAAACGATATCACGCCAGGACGTTCTCACCACAAAGGGCTCAAAGGAACACGAAGAGGAGCGCATGAATTCCTTTGTGTTTCTTCGTGTCCTTTATGGCTAGAAATTTATTTCCGCGGCCTGCTTGGCGGCGGAATGATGCCGTTCAAGCGCAGGTATTCCACCATCTGTCCGTAGTGATCGAAAGCGTGAGCCACAGCAAACGTGGTGGCAAAGATTTTTGTCGTCGGGCCGAAGAATGTCTTGACGGTTTCCGAAGAATTCTCCGGAGTCAGCGACTGCGCCGCCCGATGCCCGGCGGCATACGAGTCTTTGAGGAACTTGATGATCTCCGCTTTGGTCTTGACGTTGGCCGGCCCCTTCTCGGGATCAGAAATGTCATACGGCGGCTTCTCTCCGGTCACCGCGGCGTACAGGCCGAAATTGCTGGTAGCCACGTGCTTGACCTGCTCGGCGAAGGTGCGGACTGTTTTGTAGTCGCTGCCGGGAATGTTCATCGACTCAGGGGTGAAATTAAATTTGTCTTCCGGCATGGCTTCCGCCACGGATACAAACTCATGTTCCTGAATCGTGACCTCGCGATCCACGGAGGACGCGATGGTTTGGGCGGGCTGTGCCGCCTGCGTTTTCGCCGGCGCGGCGCTTCCCCCGTTTTGCGCGAGAAGTGATACAGAAAACATCAAACTCGCCAACAAACAGAGTGCCTTTATGTGTCTCATACTCAGCTGCTCCCTTCCTTTTAGGTGGTTGATTTCGGGCCTCTACAACCCGCTACTTGACAGGCTTTGGCGCGGGAGGCGCCTGCCTGCGGCTTGCCGGCGGTACGATGCCGCTCAAGCGCAGATACTCAACAAGTTGTCCGTAATGATTGTTCATGTGCGTCAGAGCCAGTACAACAAGCGAGATTCGCGTCACCTTGCTTCCGCGAAATTCCACCAGGTCAAGCGAATTCTCTGCCGTGAGCCCAGCCACCGCGTGATGGCTGTACGCAATGGAATCTTCGAGGAACTTGAGAATGTCTGTCCTGGACTTCAACTCGGCAGGACCATTCGGAGCGTGGATGCCTTGCGGCTCAGGCTTTCCGGTCAGAGGAGCCCATATGGCAAAGTTATCGGCAGCTACGTGCTTGACCTGCATGGCAAAGGTGCGCACGCCTTTCAGTTCACTACCCGGGACGTTGAGGCTTTCCGGGCTGAAGTTGAATTTGTCTTCGGGCATGGCTTCAGCAGCGGCCAGGAATTGATCCTCAACTTTGTTGAGTTCAGCGTCCATGGCTGCTGAAAATGCCGAGGGCGCCGGCGCCGGTATCTCTGAGCGCACGGGCGCAGTCCCGGCAAACGAGACGCAAGGAAGAAGTGCAAGGCAGATGATGATCGCTTTCACAAGTATCTCTCCTATTCCGTTGAGTGCCCGCTGCTGCTTGACGCCACTCCGGCCGCGTCCTGCGGAACCTGGCTTGACTGTCGTAGGCGGTACCACGGCGCAACTGCCAGCCCTGCCACCAGCGCTACCGCGGCTGTTGTCATTGCGGATTTTACGCTGGTGTGTGTGGCCAGGGCGCCCCATACCACACTGCCCAGAGCAAAGCCGCCCTGCAGCACCAGGACGTACATGGAAAGAATGCGGGCGCGCACCCATCCCGGGCAGGTGAACTGGATCACGAGATTCAAGGTGGCCAGAATGCTCAGGTAAGCGAAGCCGGCAGCCGCCGCGAAAACAGAGGATGCCAACAGCGTGTTGGAGCGAACCAGGCCGAAAAGCCCGACAGCAAAAATCAGCGATGCTGAAACGGCAACCGCGTCGAATGAAAAACTGCGCCGGGCGCGCGCCAGCAACAGCGCTCCCGCTATGGCCCCGACGCCGAAAAAGCCCAGCATGGTGCCGTAACCGGTGGCGCCGAAGCGGCTGGCGACCAATGGGAGCAGCGCCCAGAAGGCGCTGCCGAACAAAGAGAAAATCAGCAGCCGCACCAGCACCGCGGT
This sequence comes from Actinomycetota bacterium, assembly GCA_050258305.1. GTDB lineage: Bacteria > Acidobacteriota > Terriglobia > Terriglobales > Acidobacteriaceae > Angelobacter. Next base: position 4,381 of record JBLMYN010000209.1, on the reverse strand, counting down.
GATCCTGCGCTCCTGGCGCGTATAGCGCAGCCCGATCAGGAGCGCGCCGGAGATGCTGGTAGTCACCTGTCCCGCGGCCGGCGCCGACGGCTTCCAGCGGTAAAGAAAAAGAATTACTCCGAAAAATGAAAGCGCGTTCAGGAGAAACGCTGTTCCCGAACCGGCGGCCGCAATCACCAGTCCGCCAAGGGCGGGTCCTACCGCCCGCGCCATATTGAACCCCGCCGAATTCAGGGCCACGGCTGAACCCAGCTTCGCCGGGGAGACCAGGTCGGGCATGAGCGCCTGCCAGGCGGGTTCGTTCATAACAGCGCCGGCGCCGAGCAGGAAAGTGAAGAAGAGCAGCAGCGCCGGCGTGACCGTACCTGTAATGGTCAGGATGCCCAGGATGAGCGCCGCCACCACCATCGAGCTCTGGGTAAACAGGAGAAACTTGCGGCGGTCCACCAGATCCGCCAGCACGCCCGCAGGCAGCGCAATCAGCAGCACCGGCAGGCTCAAAGCCACCTGGACCAGCGAAACCAGCATGGGCGACTGGGTGAGAGATGTCATCAGCCAGCCCGTGGCAATATTCTGCATCCAGCTTCCGGTATAGGAAATGACTGCGGCGAACCAAAGGCTGCGGAAAAGAGGCTCGGAAAGAGGCGCCAGGGGCGAATCATGGCTGGCAGCCGCTGCTATCTGGGCGTAGTCGTCCATGGGGCTAGCGGGCCTCGAGGGAGCGGCTGAGGGCATGACAGATCATTGGACGTGCGTACCGGCAATCTCGTGAGCAGGGCGCCCGGAAAATGGCCATTCGCCGCGGCGCCAGGAACGGATTATATAAATGACAAGTCCGACAATAATAATGACCAGCGCGTAGCGGATCTCCTTCATGAATCCGGGACGCATGAAAAGAATGTAGAGAAATCCCGCCATGGCCAGCACCGCAGGGATTGGATACAGATACATTCGGAAGGGCCGTGGGAAATCCGGGTGTCGCGCTCGCAGCAGCAGCAGTCCCAGGATCTGCATCAGGAACTGCACCATGATCCTGATCACGACCAGCGCGGCAATCAGGTCAGCCAGGCGGAACAGGCAGAACGCGGCGGCCACGCAGCCCAGAGTCAGCAGAGAAATGTGCGGAAAGTTGTGCCGCGGGTGGAGCTTCGAATATTTGCGGAAATAATTTCCGTCCACGGCCGCGGCATAGGGCACGCGCGAATAGCCCAGCATCAGCGAAAACACGGATGCGAATGCGGTCCACATGATGAGGAATGTCCCAAAGGTGGCTACCCAGCTTCCAAACGTGCGCTGCAGCACGATGGAGGCGACGTAGAAGCGCGTTTCCGAGGCCGCGGCTTTGTCCAGTTCCTGCCATGGAACCACGCCGAGGATGCTGATGTTCATCACGATGTACAGCACGCCCACCAGCAGAATGGAATAGATGACCGCGCGGGGAATATTGCGCTCCGGCTGCCGCACCTCGCCGCCGACAAAGCAGACATTGTAATAGCCCCAGTAATCGTAGATGGCAATCAGCATGGCGGCGCCTAGCCCGGCCAGAAACGCATGCTCGCCATTTGCCAGCGGGTGCGCGGGAAAGCTGAATGCGCGGCCGGCGTTGAAATGCGTGAGGCCGGCCACGATCACCAGCAGAATGGCCCCGATCACGCCCGCCGTAAGATATCTCGCCAGCTTGCCCACCACGGAGATGCGTCGGTACAGCAGGAACAACGCCAGCAGGCAGACGGCAATGGCAACGAACGTGGCGTTCGTCACCAGCAGGCGGAATTCGAAACTGCCGAAAAAGGAAAATCCCGGCAGGCCAAGAAGATAGGTCTTATCGATCAGGACATGGTCCAGAGACGGCCATACATACACGGCGTAACGGGCCAGGCCGACGCAACCGGATGCAATCGACAGCGGCGCGCTGAAAAGGAGCTGCCAGACAAACAGAAATGACATCATGCGGCCGAGCTTTTGCGCACCGTAACTCTGCTTCAGGTATTCGTAGGATCCACCGGCCTTGGGCATGGCAGCGCCGAGCTCCGCCCACACCAGCCCGTCGCACATGGCCAGCAAGCCTCCCAGTACCCAGCCCAGCATGGCCAGCGAGCCGTGCATCGCCTGGATGATCAGCGGGATGGTGATGAAGGGGCCCACGCCGATCATATCGAGCATGTTCAGCGCGGTGGCTTCGCGCAGACCGAGCTCGCGTGCGAGATGGGGCCGGCCGTTTTCTGGGGGAAGAGAGTTCATTATGTCAGTCTGGATCAGTTAGTTTCTTATTTCGTCTCAGCGATGCCGGGTGTCTTCCGTCCAGCGTCGAGCGTTAGCGCGCTTGCGATCCGTTCCTCCATCCCCTAGTGTCCCGCGCTCAGCAGATTCACCATCAGGCGCACAGCCCCGGGAACTCCTGCCGGCAACTGGCGGAAGAACGCGTAGCCGGAGTAGATGTAAATTCCTTTGCCGTAATGGGCCAGCAGCAGCCCGCCCTTGCGCGAAGGCTCGCCCGGATCATTGCATGCGAGCAAGGGCTTGAACTGCGAGTCCCAGTCTGACATGAAGTAAAGTCCGCGCTCCTGGACCCATCCGGCAAAATCTTTTTCCGTGATCTTGTTGGGATAAGAGAACACGCGCTCCTGCGGCGCGAGAATCTCCACCGGTTGGTCTTCCACGGACACGCGCTCCCTGCTCATGGTGGCGGGATAGGGCGTGTAGCGGCCTTCATTGAAAGTGGCGGTGCTCTGGTTGTACTGGACGATCAGAGTTCCGCCGCGTTTCACATAATCGAGCAGGCGCCAGTTCTCCTGGCGCACATCCGTGCGGATGTCATAGGCGCGGATGCCCACCAGAATGGTGTCATAGCGGCTGAGGTCGCCCGTGACCAGTTCCTGCGGAGAGATGAGGCTGATGTCCATGCCCAGCCCGCGGAGGACTGTGGGAATTTCGTCGCCTGTCCCCATGATGTAGCCGATTTTGAGCCTGGGCGGCAGCTTCACGTCAACGGCCTGGACCTTTTCTGTCGCGGGGTGATATGCGTAATAAGAATCAAGGTCAGGACGAGTGATGATCTTGAAGCCCTCGGCGTATTCCTTGCCGTTGTATTCCGCTTTGGCCGTGACCTGATATGAGCCTTCATGCAGCTTCTGCGGTGTGAGCTCAAAACTGTAGTTGTTCACGTCGCCGTCATGGTTGAGCTCCACCGGAATTGATTCCGGCTGCACCTTCCATCCCTGCGGCGTCTGCAGATGCAGCGTGGCCTTGACCGGACCTTCCACATTGCTGCGGACATTCACTTCAACCTGCGACTGCTTCGGCGAGCCCACCGGCGCAACGATGACCGGCGTGGTCAGCAAGATGGAGACCGGCGGACCAACGGCCAGCGGACGCTCGGACTGTCCCAGCGCGGGATCGATGAATTTGATTTTGGCCACGCCCCGTGCGGCGCTCACTCCCTCAGTGGTCGAGAAATTGGCGGTTACATGCACCGGATACGGCGCCCAGGGAAGAGTCAGGTCTTCCGGTTCGCTGATGTTGTAAACGGTGTCTGTTTCCGTATTGCGGCGCCAGAAGTATGGCTGCGTGTACTTTGCATTCTCGGGGACGGAGACCTTGAACTGTACGGCATCAACTTCGCCTGCCGAGAGCGGCTTGCTTTGGTTCTGTTCCGGAGTCAACTGGCTTGCGCTCCAGCCGCTGGGAACGCTCACCCGGAAATCACCGGGCGTGATCTCTACGTTGCCGCGGTTGTAGAGTCGAGCCGTCATGGTAAACGCCTGGCCCGGAACAGCCATGCTGATTGTCTGTTGCATGCGCGGGAAATACGAAGGTCCCGGTGGCGGACCCGGTGGATCGACCGTGACTTCAAAATAAATGCCGAGTGCTTCATTGGCGGCTTCGCGGAACTGGTCGAGTTTGGTCCGCAGCGACGATTCGAGTCCGGCCTTTGCCTCGGCGGAGAGTTGCGATTCGGTCACCTTGTTGAGGAGTTTCTCCGTCGCGTCGCGCCCCGCGAGCAAAGGCGCGGCGCAGGCGGCGGGATCATGGATGGAAAAAAGCCTGGTGGCTTCATCCACATCTCTTTCCAGCGACGCAAGCGCGGGCCGCAAGAACGGGACCTTGGATTCTTCCGGACCCAGCCGCGCAGCGAGTCCTGCGAGCGATGTGTCAATCCCATCAAAGAAATCGTTTTCGTGTCCCGCGGGCTTCGGCAGCGTGGAATCAATGAGCTTGTAGTACGTGTAGCGATGCCCGGGAGGCACGCGGATTCCACCCGTGCCCTGCGAGGTCTGGTGAGCCAGGCCTTCGAGCGCGAACTGCGTGTAAGACATGCCGAGCATGGGGCTGTACTCGCCCGGATCGAGCTTCACCGTGTAATCTTCGTCCGCGACCTTCA
>JBLMYN010000208.1:0-13258 GCA_050258305.1 Actinomycetota bacterium | reverse complement strand
GAATCGCTACAGTAAGACGCCCGGCAAGGCAGAAATGTGAGCTGATAACACCATTATAACTGCCTTCTACTTGGATGCAGGACGGAATTGTTGGGCGGCAGGAAATCTGATCGCCACCAGGTCATGGCCGGACGGAAGCGGATTGCAGGGGCTGCAGGCTTTTTCACCACGGAGGCGCGGGGACACGGAGAAAGACAAATTCCTACCGCTGATTAACGCGGATAAACGCGGATCGGGGCCTGGTTTTGCAATTCCTGGCGATTGTGGCGTTTTGGGGACTGCAGCATTGTTCACCACGGAGGCGCGGAGACACGGAGAAAACCGGGGGATACATCGGGCCGTCACCGGTGAAGGTTGCTGTGCTTTCAGAGTTTCCAAAGTACGGAAAGGAATAGGAGTACGAAAAGCGATCAAACGAGGCAATGAAGGTATCGGAAAATGAGTTGAAAGTGCCACGCCCAAGGTAGGTCTGCCGTTCTCCGCGCCCCCGCGCCTCCGCGGTGAAACTGAACCTACGTCGTTCTGGCCGCCGCCCGCTTGCTCAGCAGCCAGAGAATGTCACGCAGGCCCTGGCGGAGCAGCTTGAGTTCGGCAAGGCCGGCTTCCGGCTGCACCAGAAAAGGAAGCGGCGCCTGCTTCTTTTTGCCTTCAGCCTTGAGCTGGGCGCGCGCGCCGGCAATGGTGAAACCTTCGTCGTAGAGCAGCTTCTTAATCCGGACTACGTTTTCCACGTCACCACGGCGATAGGTGCGCTGGCCGGTGCTGCTCTTGGGCGGCTTGAGCTGCGGAAACTCGCTTTCCCAGAAGCGTAGAACGTAGGTGGGCAGGCCGCAGAGACGGCTGACTTCGCCGATGCGAAAGTAGAGCTTCTCGGGAATTACGATTTCGCCCGAGGTTTTGCGCACGGAATTCTTGGCAGGTTTTGGCATGAGCCACACGGACGAAGAGCGGCTGAGCGGATATTATGTCGGTTGCGGGAGTGGCGTCAATCGAAATTCGAGCGAAGCGGGCGACGACGGCAAATTTTTGCAGGGAGAAAGGAGAGATGACGAACTTTGACCGGGGATGAAGGCAAATCATCGCGGAGACTTGAGCCCCATCTCACCGCGATGGCCACGATGATTCCGGTCAGCATTTCTGCGCTCCACAACCTGTTTGCGGATATCTTGCGCTCCTCGCACCAGCTCGCGGGCGCGCTCAATGAGCTGCTGTGATGTCCGCACCAGATCGCGGGCCTGGGCTGCGGTTGCCTGAGCGCGGTTGTGCGGGGATAAATTTTCTCCATTCATGGCCGCAGATTATTGCGAAACCTGGCTCAAAGCAAGCGCAGAGAACTGCCAGGTCGTGCCACGATGATGCAACTCGCTCGCCGTTCGAGACTTCTCAATGAATAGACAAACAGCGGGACGGAACAATCCGCAAAGGAACGATCCACAAAGGAGATTTCTGATTCTGGTGAACGACTGGCGCTCTCCCCTGAAGTGCTCTCGTCGCTGTCCCGAGTGCTCATCGAGGAGGAACTATGAAACGTATTCTTGCCGCGGCTCTGCCGCTCGCCGTTATGCTGGCAGTGGGCTGTTCAACTCATCATGTAGCCACCACAGCAACGGGTAAAACCGTTTACGGACAACAGGCCCAGATCATCCAGAGGCTTCGCGATTCCGGAAATGACCTCAAGGCACTCATGAACGCGCCGGATTCGCAGATCCCGCAGAACGTGCTGGCCGATGCCAGGTGCATTGCCGTAGTGCCCGACATGGTGAAAGGCGGATTCGTCTTTGGCGCCAATCACGGCCGCGGCGTGGCCACCTGCCGCCTGCCCAACGGAACATGGACCCAGCCGGCTTTTCTCGCCATCACCGGTGGAACCTGGGGCGCGCAGATTGGACTTGAGTCAGTGGACCTGGTCATGGTGTTCCTGGGCAAGCAGGGAGCCGACGAACTGCTGAATTCAAAATTCAAGCTCAGCGCGGATGCCGGCGTGGCCGCCGGACCCGTGGGACGCGCCGCTCAGGCGGGCACCGACTGGAAAATGAAAAACAAGATTCTGGTTTATTCCCGCGCCAAGGGATTGTTTGCCGGCATTGATCTCAGCGGCGCCGCCGTGCAGCCGGATGACGATTCCACGCAGGCGTACTACGGCAAGCTCGTCCCATTTAAAGAGATTCTGCATGGGAACGTCCAAGCGAAGCCGAATTCCAGCCTTTTCCTCGCCGACGTTCGGCAGGCATTCCACGAATCCAAAGTGCAAACGCAGGACAGCTCAGGCTTCTAAAGCTCCAACTGCCACACTCGTCGAAAGACAAAGACGGCGCACTCTTTCAAGGGTGCGCCGCTTTTGTGTGATCAAGACGTAGAGAGTGGCTCGTCGTAGCCGGCAGCAGCCGCGCTCCACAATCCTGGAACGATCAGCGGAAATCAGCTTAATCAGTGGAATCAGCGGTAAGATTTTTGAGCAGACCCGTCGGGCCGGTTAGATCTCTCCGGTGCTCGTTGCAGATACGCGTGCGATGCGCAAAACCCGATCGGACTTGCAGGAAAATGGTTGAGTCGGACCGGCTGTTCTGCGCATCTTTGGTATTTTGAAAAGCGCCCATGGCAAAACCAATCCTACTCACGGTGGACGACGATTCGGACGTCCTGCGGGCGATTGAACGCGACCTTCGCTCGCACTATGGCGCCGAATATCGCGTGCTGGCGAGCGACTCTCCGCTCGGAGCACTCGATTTGCTGAAGCAGTTGAGAGTGCGTAATGACGGAGTGGCCCTTCTCCTGGCTGACCAGCGTATGCCGAAGATGGACGGGGTTGGTTTTCTACGGGAAGCAAGGGAAATTTTTCCCGGCGCCAAGCGGGCGCTGCTGACCGCGTATGCCGACACAAACGCCGCCATCAGCGCCATTAATGACGCCAGCATCAACTACTTTTTTCTGAAACCCTGGGACCCGCCGGAAGAACATTTATATCCGCAACTGGATGACCTGCTGGATGACTGGCGTGCCTCGTACCATCCTGGGTTTGAGGGCATCAGAGTGCTGGGAACGCGCTGGTCTCCGCGATCCTACGAGCTGCGCGACTTTCTCGCGCGCAATCACGTGCCATACCAGTGGGTAGACGTGGAGCTCTCCGCCAACGATCCGGAAACGAACCGTCTGCTGGAAGCTTTGGGACCGGAAGGGGCGAACCTGCCTGTCGTGCTTTTTCCTGACGGAACCAGACTGCTGGAGGGCGCGCCCGCAGATGTGGCTCAGAAAGTTGGACTGCGAACGCGGGCGCAGACCAGCTTCTACGATCTGGCCATCGTGGGTGGCGGGCCGGCGGGGCTGGCCGCCGCGGTTTACGGCGCATCGGAAGGCCTGCACACAGTTATCATCGAGCGCGAGGCGCCGGGAGGGCAGGCGGGCATGAGCTCGCGGATCGAAAACTATCTGGGATTCCCGGCTGGGTTAAGCGGCGGGGACCTGGCGCGCCGGGCGGTGGTCCAGGCGCAACGCTTTGGCGTGGAAATACTGTCGCCGCAGGAAGCGATCGGCGTTCGTACGGAGGGCTCGTATCGAATCCTGACGCTGGCCGACCGGAGCGAACTCTCCTGCCACGCGCTGATGATCGCCAGCGGCGTGCAGTGGCGGCGGCTGGAAGCTCCGGGCATCGACAGGCTGCAGGGCGCCGGAGTTTATTACGGCGGAGGCGCAACCGAGGCAATTTCCTGCAAGGACGAAACGGTCTACGTGGTGGGCGGCGCAAACTCCGCCGGCCAGGCGGCAATGAACTTTGCCCGCTACGCCCGGCGGGTGGTCATCCTGGTGCGGGGCGAATCTCTTTCCAGCACCATGTCCCAATACCTGATCGACCAAATCCAGCGCACGCGAAACATTGAGCTTTGGACACACGCGAGCGTGGCAGAAGTGCACGGCGAGACGCACCTGGAAGAGGTCTCTGTCATGTGCTCTGATACAGACAAAATTGAGCGGGTGCCCGCCAACGCGATGTTCATCTTTATCGGCGCACTGCCGCGCACTGACTGGCTGGCCAGCGTGGTGGAGCGCGATGATCGCGGGTTCATACTCACCGGGCCCGATCTTGTGTGGGACGCAGAGCGGCCGAAGGGATGGACTCTGGACCGCGATCCGTTTCTCCTGGAGACCAATGTGCCTGGAATTTTCGCCGTGGGAGACGTGCGCCACGGCTCGGTCAAACGCGTGGCTTCGGGAGTGGGAGAAGGTTCTGTGGCGGTGCAGTTCATTCATCAATATTTGAGCAAGGTCTAACCATGGCGCAACCATCAGAGCTGCTGGGCGTGCCCGCCTTCGCGGGCCTGCCGGAGGGACAACTGGAGTGGTTCCTCAGCCAGGCGCAGGAAATGGAATTAAAGCCGGAAGAAACCTACATTCGCCAGGGCGATCCGGCAGACGCGATGTTCGTGGTTCTGGAAGGACAACTCCAGGGACGCGGTGAGCTGGGGGGTGAAGCGGTGACATTGCCCGTGAAAGCAGGTGATGTCACCGGTGCGCTGCCGTTTTCGCGGATGAAGCAGGTCCCAATCACAGGAAAGGCGATAACCAGCAGCCGGTTGCTGCGGTTTCCTGCGGCGCGATTCCCGGAGCTGGTGCAGCGGATGCCGGAATTGGCAGGCCGGCTGGTAGGCATGATGTCTGACCGGATCCGTGAAGCTACCCGGGTGGAGCAGCAGCGCGACCGGCTGGCCGGACTGGGAAAGCTTTCCGCCGGGCTGGCACATGAGCTGAATAATCCGGCATCGGCGGCGCGGCGCGCGACCAGCCAGTTGCGGGACATGCTGAAGCAGATCAAAGATGCCAGCCATGAGCTGGGAGCACGCGAGCTTACCCCGGCGCAGAAGGCGGAGATCGACAAGCTGGAAGCCTCGCTGATTCAAAGAGACGGGCCACCGCCAGATCCACTGACCATCAGCGCACTCGAAGACCAGCTTGACACTGTGCTGCGCAGCCACGGACAAGGTGACCTGTGGCAACTCTCGGCCAATCTCGCGCGCAAAGGGGCCACGCCGGCGCTGCTGGAATCACTGTTTGCCACGCTGGATCCGGACACGGCGAGAGCGGCGCTCTGCCGGATTTCAGCCTCGCTGGAGATTGCCGGGCTGCTGCATGAGATCGAGAGCAGCACGTCACGCATTTCCGACCTGGTACGCGCCATCAAGGAGTACACCTTCATGGACCAGGCTCCGGTGCAGAACGTGGACATTGTGAAGAGCCTGGAAACCACGCTCACCATCATGAACCACAAACTGAAGCGAGGCGTAAGCGTGGAGCGCGAATACCATCCGGTGCCGCTGCTGGTGGATTCGTTCGGCAGTGAACTCAACCAGGTGTGGACGAACCTTATCGACAATGCGGTGGATGCCATGCATGGAAGCGGCACGCTGAGGGTGCGCACCTGGCGCGATGATAACTGCGTGGTCGTAGAAATCGGCGACACCGGACCGGGTATTCCAGGGGATGTCCAGGCCCATATCTTCGAACCTTTTTTCACCACCAAAGGAGTGGGCGAGGGCACCGGGCTTGGCCTGGATACGGTGCAGCGCATTGTACGCAAGCACGGTGGCAGCATCCAGGTGGCGTCAAGACCGGGAGACACGCGGTTTCAGGTGTCGCTGCCGATGGCGGAAGCGCACCGCTGAAAGCGGGATAGCGCGGAAAAGCCGATTCCGCCAGACCCAGTCCGGGTGGTCAGGCGGGCGATTGGTTTCCGTTCTCACCACGGAGTCACGGAGACACGGAGAAGAGAATCAGCGGAAATCAGTTGAATCAGTGCAATCAGCGGTAAGATTTGTGAACGCAAAGCGTAGCACTGCGTCCCAAATTATCCAGGCTGTCGCTGCGGTACGCGGATAGGCCGCTGTAAATGCCATGCAGATGGTGCGTTCCGATTTTCCAGGGTCGAGTCGTGGCCGGCGCCGATGATCGAGCACGCGCCTTTCAATTCGTAACCGAAACCACCTTGACCGCCGGCATCTGCCCATCCCAATCAGCCGTTACGTGCTCCAGCGTGAGCCGGAAATCACGTGCCTGGCCGGGAGCCAGCGGCGCAGTCCGCATAGGGCCGTAATCAACATAGGGCGTGTTCGGCAACAGAATCATCACAGGAAGAGTGTCTTTCTGGGAGATTTCCCCCAGCGCATTTTTGAAGATAACCTGCACCGTTGCGCCCGTCACCTTCTTGTCTCCGGAGTTGGTGATCCGGCCCTGAATATAGGTTACCGACCCGCCGGCGAAATTTTCAGCAGTCGCCATGTGCAGATCCTCGATGTGCAGATTCGCAGCGTAGGGGCTGGGCTGATTCGCATTCGAAGGGCCGCCGCCGCGGCTGACCAGGATGATGACGACAATCGCAACCACCACCAGAAGCCCGCCGATTGCCATGGGCAGCAAGGTTCGCCTGTCCTCTTGCGGTTGGGGAGAGGAACCGAAGGGCTGCTGGTTTTCTGGATCGCCCATGCGAGCAATTATACCCGCCGCAGCACAGGCGGAGATTCGGCCGCCGACCTATGCAGTTGCCGGGCTAGGCTCCTGCCAGCGTCATTCCGTCAATCCGCAGAGTGGGACAGGCGGTGGAGCTCCGAAATTCCAGGTCGCTGCCGATTTCTGAAATGTTGTTCAGCATGTCTTTGAAGTTACCGGCCACCGTAACCTCCTCAACCGGGAAGGTGAGCTCGCCGTCTTCAATCCAGAGCCCGGTAGCACCGCGGGAAAAGTCGCCGGTTACCAGGTTCACGCCGAAGCCAAGGAACTCAGTGACGAAGAAGCCGCGCTTGATTCCGGCAATGATCTGCTGTGGGCTGTGAGGCCCTGCTTGCAGGAAGAAATTTCCTGAGCCGATACCCGGGTTTCCAGTGAGACCCCTGGCGGCATTGCCGGTAGTCTGCAATCCGAGCTTGCGGGCCGTATAGGTGTTAAGCAGGTACGATTTGAGGACGCCCTTTTCCACAACTACCGTTTTGCGGGTGGGCACTCCTTCGCCATCAAACGGTGTGGTGCCAAACCCTCCGGGCATGGTGCCATCATCGACAATGGTTATGTTATCTCCTGCAATCTTCTCGCCCAGCTTGCCCACCAGAAACGACGAGTGCCGGTAGATCAAGTCTCCACTGGCTGCCTCAAAAACGTGGTCCAGGAGTGAAGATGCGACCGTGCGGTCGAAAACGATTGGGACTCTGGTGGAAGGGACTTTGCGCGCCCCGAGCCTTCTGACCGCGCGCCTTGCCGCCTCCCTGCCTACCGATTCCGGCGAGTCCAGACGAGCCAGGCTGCGCGCGGCAGAATACCAGAAGTCGCGCTGCATGGCGCCATTTTCATCCTGCGCGATTGGCACAGCCATGATGGAACAATAGGAGCGCCGGTAATCACCAACAAACCCAAGAGAGTTGGCCAGGACCTTGCGTCCGGTGGTTGCATCAAAAGCGCCGCCTTCGGAGTTTTTGATCCTGGGATCAGCCTGCAATGCGGCCCTCTCCGCCCGGCGCGCATACTCAATGCGTTCCTCGGGCGGCAGGGAGTGCACATCATCGTAGTAGAGCTTCAGATCTCCCTGAACGGACCCCAGTTCAGCCGGCTCAGGAAGTCCTGCGTTGGGATCTTCTGAAGTCACTCTGGCCAGGTCCAGCGCGCCACGCACCAGCCGGTCAATTCCTTCCCTGGAAAAATCACTCGAATACGTGCTCGCCGCGCGCTTGCCGAGAAAGACGCGCAGGCCCACTCCGCGAGAATCGGCTTCCTTAAGGCTTTCCACCTCGCCCATGCGGACAACTGTTGAAAACTCGGTGCCGTCGCGGACAATGGCATCGGCTGCCGTAGCTCCGCCCTTCATGGCGCGAGCAACCACGTCTTCGACGACTTCGCGCAGATCGACCTCGGCGCTGCTCAATGCTTCCGTGTTAACTGACATTCCAGGTCCTAGCTGGCGGTTCCGCCCACCGTCATTTTATCGAGCTTGATGGTAGGGATTCCCACGCCCACCGGCACGGACTGGCCATCTTTCCCGCAGGTGCCCACGCCTTCGTCGAGCTGCAGGTCATTGCCCACCATGGAGACTTTGGTGAGAGCATCAGGTCCGTTCCCGATCAAGGTGCAATTCCTCAGGGGAGCAGTCACGCGCCCATCTTCGATCATATAAGCCTCAGAAGCCGAGAACACAAATTTGCCGCTGGTAATGTCCACCTGGCCTCCGCCGAAATTTACGGCATACACGCCGCGATTCACGGACCGGATGATGTCTTCCGGCGCTTCATCGCCCGAAAGCATATAGGTGTTAGTCATGCGCGGCATGGGAATGTGTTCATAGCTCTCGCGACGGCCGTTTCCCGTGTCGGGCAGCCCCATCAGTTTGGAGGAGAGCTTGTCACTCAGATAACCCTTGAGAATGCCCTTTTCGATCAGAACTGTGTTCTGTGTCGGGGAGCCTTCGTCATCAACGTTGATCGACCCGCGCCGCGAAGGCAGAGTGCCATTATCGACAACGGTGCATTTTTCTGAGGCCACCCGTTTGCCCAGCAGTCCGGAAAATGCAGACGTGCCCTTGCGGTTGAAATCCGCTTCCAGCCCGTGTCCGATGGCTTCATGGAGCAGGATTCCCGGCCAGCCGGGACCGAGAACCACTTCCATCTCTCCCGCCGGGGCTTCACGGGCGTCCAGTTGAATGATCGCCTGCCGCGCAGCATCGCGGGCGAAATATTCCGGCGTCTTTTCGTTATTGAAGAAATCGAGTTCCACGCGGCCGCCGCCCCCTGCCTGTCCGCGGGCAGAACTCTCGCCGCTCTTGGCGATACACACCACGCTGAAGCGCGCCATGGGCTGGACGTCGCTGGCGAAAGTACCGTCGGAGCCAATGACAAGAATCTGGCGCAGCTCGTCTGCGTAGCCGCCGCGTACCTGGACGATGCGGGGATCATAGGCCCGCGCGGCGCGATCGGCGCGCATCACCAGGTCCAGCTTTGCCGCAACGTCCGCGTCCGCTGAAGGCGAGGACACCTGGTACAACTGGTGAGCTGCGGTCTCTTTGAAGCCCTGAATCGGCTGCTGGCCGGGTCCGCGCGCGATCAAGGCTGCTGTACGTGCCGCGCGCAGGATCTTTTCCGGCGCCAGGTCATCGGTGTGGGCGTACCCGGTACGCTCTCCCGCCAGCACTCGGATGCCGCAACCTGCGGAGATGCCCTGGGAAGCCGATTTGACGATGCCTTCGTCTACGCTGATTGAGGTGGAAGTCAGGTACTCAAAATAGAGGTCGGCGTACTCACCGCCGGCCGAAAGAGCTTCTGCCAGGTAGCGTTCGAGGTCTTTCGGAGTGATGCCAAACTTCTGAAAAAAAAGGGACTGATTCTGGGTCATGGTCTTTTCTTTAGATGATCGTGGGCAGCCAAATGGCGCAGCCTTCTTATGTCCTTATTCTCCCATTCTTTGCGAACGTGCGATAGTCCCAACGGTGCAATCTGAGCCATAGCTGCCAGCTATACCGGAGGGGAAAAACCACTCTGGCGACGTTTGGCCATTTCTTAGAGGTGCTGGTTCCATATCGGGATCAACGATATGATGCGCATTCCGTATGAGCGAAACCCGGCTGTCTTATGAATCCTGATCTTCTTGCCCGTTCGCTGCAGGAGTTTTTTGCAGCAGCGGAGAACGGCGTTGTGATCGAAGACGGCCAGATCATCTTCGATCTTGCCTCGGCACAATACTCCATCTCCGCTGAGCGGGGACGCTGTCTTCTGCACCTCTGGTCGGAAGAACGCAACGCTGTCCGTGAGGTCGTGGAGGCGGAGTCAAAAAGCGGCTTGCTGGCCCTGAGTGTCCGCCGGTTCGGACAGGCGCGCACTCACACCCTTGAAATCTGCCGTGAGCGTGACCGCCGGACTGCAACGGCTCAGAAGGCTGCCCGCAGCCTCTACGCCCGGGTCCTGGAACGGGCTCTGTGCAGGCAACTTCCGGACTGGAAAGTGGGCAGGCTGGTCACGAGCATGGACCTGGAGCGCAGCTTCTCGCCGGTCTACGCTCGTGGACTTCTACGCAAAGGCCGCGCGTCCGTTGCCGTGCTGGGAGTCAACCAGCAGGAAACCCAGGTCTCAGTTGATGCGATCCTTACGTTCGGCCTGCTCTGGCTTCAGGCCTGCCGCGAGCGCGAGGCGCAGCGCAGCTTTGTGGAAGGCCTGAAATTGTATGTTCCGGCCGGCAGCTCAAGTACTTTGCAGATACGAATGGCGCATCTGAATCGTGAAGCTGCGAAATTTCAGCTTTTTGAGTTTGACGAACGGTATGAATCGGTCGTTGAAATCGATTCCGCTGATCACGGCAACATCAATACCCGCCTGACGCACTGCCCGGATCCCGAGCGGGTGCGCGCCAGTTTCCAACAGGCTGTGGCGAGAGTGCTGGCAGCCATGCCGCAGGCGGAAGTCACGGTTCTTTCGCCTGCCGAGATTTCCTTCCGTCTGCACGGTCTGGAATTCGCCCGTGCACGGGCTGTAAACGTGCCGGGCAGCTTCCAAATTGAAGAGGAAATCATCTTCGGCACGGCTGGTTATCAGGCGCGGCTGGCCGAAGACAACGGCGCCACGTTCCAGCAATTCATACGCACACTGCTCGAGGCGCGGCGGCTCAATGGCGACCATCGCGATCCGCTGTGGCGTATGTATCCTGAGCGCTGGCTGGAATCTCTTGTCTTTGGCAACGTCGCCGCGATTGACTCACGGCTCGATCCCGCGCACGTTTATTCCCAGGTGCCCGCGTTTTCAGCCTCTGACCGCGCGATGATCGACGTCCTTACCTGTACCCGCAATGGCCGCCTGGCAGTTCTTGAATTGAAGGCCGATGAAGACATTCATCTGCCCCTGCAGGGGCTGGATTACTGGGCGCGAGTGCGCTGGCATCATGCCCGGGATGAATTCCAGCAGTTCGGCTACTTTCCCGGCATGCATCTCGCGACGCAATCGCCGCTCCTTTACCTTGTGGCGCCCTCGTTGCGCGTCCATCCCTCCGCAGAAACAATCCTGCGCTATTTCTCCCCTGAAATTGAATGGATTTTGGCAGGTCTGGATGAGCGGTGGAGAGAGGGCGTGCGCGTCGTCTATAGAAAAGGCCTGCAAAACCGCGCCACTCTGTGAAGGGCGCCCCCGTTTACCGGGCGAATCCTCCGTTGCTACAATGTGAGCCTCATGGAAAGCGCAACTGAACAACGGCAACGCAACTCGGCTTTGTGGGCGGGATCGCTGCTTCTGGTGGTGGCCGTCGCGCTTGGATTCGCACCACTTTTCGCGCAGCTCCCGGGGCAGCAGGCGCTGCCCTGGCTAGACCTGCTGCTGAGCGTGCTGTCGGTTGTGCTCATCGTGATTGGATTGCGCAACGCCATCAGCCAGCCACAGCGGTATGGGGGCAAAGCAGCGGGCTGGACGCTCACTATCCTGTCTTCGCTGCTCCTGGTGTTCGCGGCTTTTGGTTTCTTTGCCGCCCGTCATATCCCTGACGCCAGTGCCGCGCCTCAAGTGGGCCAAAAAGCGCCCGATTTTCAGCTACAGGACATGAATGGCCATACCGTTTCCCTGGCCCAGTTGCTGACCGAGCCGGTGGATGCGGCGAGCAGCGGCACAAGACCCAAAGCTCTGCTTCTGATTTTCTACCGTGGTTACTGGTGACCGTTCTGCAACCTCGAGTTACGAGGCATGGAGAAGCATCTGCCCGAGTTCGAGCGGGCCGGAGTGAGGCCTGTCGCCATCAGCGTGGATGCGCCGGAAGTCTCCCGCAACCTGGCGCGCAAAGCCGGCTACACATTCACGCTGTTGTCGGACCCTGATACCACCGTGATCCGCCGTTACCGGCTCCTGCACACCGGCGGAGGGCCAGATGGGCACGACATTGCGCGTCCGGCAGAGTTTTTGCTTGACAGCAGCGGTACGATTCGCTGGACCAACTTTACTGGAGACATTCGCGTGCGCGCCCGGGCCCAGGACATGCTGGAAGCGGCAAAAAAGATCAATTAGGGAAGCGCACTCTACACTCTGCGGCCGGACAGTGGAGTCCCGGTTTGTTCGGGTCCAATGGCCGGATCGCTAAATGCCCACCGCTCCGTAGTCGGTACCGGTCTCGGTATCGCGGACTTTTTCCTTTTCATAGGCCCGATAAGGATTACCGCGAGTTCCGAGCCGCCGCTTCCTCAGTTCGAAGCCGGCATAAAGACCGCCGGCAACTACTGCGGCCGTAAGAGCCGTGAGCGCCAGAATACGGCCCGGATTGTCCAGCAAAGGTTCAGCAATTCTTGAGGCCGCAAGGGCTACCTGGCCGGGAAGACCCAGCGCCTCGCGAAAGTCCTTGAGGGACTCCTTTCCGCCCCGCTCCAGCGCACGATAGGAATAGAGCGCGGTATAGGAATGCGGCATGGAAAGGTCCTGTCCCCCGTTCACTACGGCGTGGTCCACTCCACGCTCATGTTGAAGTTCCAGCAACTCCTCGATTGCCGACGCAACCTCGTCCGGCTTCGTCCACTTGCAGCGGAAAGCAACGCGGCCCGCCTTGTCGATGAGAAAGGCTGGATTCGGAAGCTTCGAATATTTCTTGTGAATGGAGCCATGCACGTCATCCACGAGAACAGGCATGCGAAGTTCCTCTTCATCGCGGAACTGGCGGGCAACGCTGGTTTTTGCCCGGTTCGACCGGTGCGCAGGAATACGCTCACCGGGATGGGCTTCACGGACATACACAAAAAGAAATTCAATGTCATCGCCGCGAAACCGGTCATAAAGGTCTTTGATCCCGGGAAGGGATGCAGCCGCCATGGGACAAGTGGCGGAGCCGAACAGCAGCAGCGCATTCTTCTTGCCTTCAAAGTCGCTCAGGCGAACGGTGTCTCCGCTCAGCGCGGTTGCTTTAAAGTCCGGCGCACGCTCTCCCGGTTCAGGCCCGGCGAAAAGTGCTTCCGCATGGTCGCGCAGAATGTCGCGCGTAAAGCGTTCGTAGTTGTACGTGCTGAATCCCAGCATGGATACTCCTGCTGAATGTTTTCCCAAAAAGCAGCTCAAGAACCCATCCTTTGGATGCCGTCACCGGAGCGCCGTTTGCTTTCCCCTTCTGAACATCGGAACCTGCCCGCGTTCCCGCCAGGAGACCACTCGAGTTCCACATTTACATTAACGCAGTTCCTGCCGGTTTGAGCAAGTCTCTCCCGAGCGTTGCCCTTAAGTTCATGAGAACGCTACAATCATGGATTCGCATTGACGAAGAAAACGTCCACTGTAGTTTAAAG
>JBLMYN010000207.1:0-6865 GCA_050258305.1 Actinomycetota bacterium | reverse complement strand
GCGTGATCTCGAGTACAGGATATCTGGGCGTGGTCGGGCTCATGGCCATCGAGTCGGCGTGCATTCCTCTGCCCTCAGAAATCATCATGCCTTTTGCGGGATATCTCGCGTACACGGGGCGTTTCAGCCTTTTCTGGGCGGCCACGGCCGGCGCGATCGGCTGCAACGTGGGCTCGGTGATTGCGTATGAAATCGGGTTTTACGGCGGGCGCCCCCTGGTGGAGAAATACGGCCGCTACGTGTGGATCAGCCGCCACGACCTGGACCTGGCTGACCGATTCTTTCTGCGGTTTGGCGCCGGGGCCGTGTTTGTTGCCAGACTGCTTCCGGTGATCAGAACATTCATTGCCTTACCCGCGGGTTTAGCCCGGATGCCGCGCCTGCGCTTCCATATCTACACCTTCGCCGGTTCCTGGCCGTGGTGCTTTGTGCTGGCATGGATCGGCATGAAGCTGGGCGAAAAGTGGCAGACAGATCAGCGCCTGCACGAGTGGCTGCACCGGCTGGACCTGCTCATCGTCGTGCTTCTGGTGGCTGCTGTGGTGTGGTTCGTGCGCTCGCACTGGAAGCATCGGATGACGGCCGCGGCGGAGTCTTAGGTTTACAAACGGCTCGGCAATGCGAGAAGATAATCAGTTTGCGCTCACTTGGTTGTCGTTGCAGGGCGCTGAATCCGCAAACAGTTCAGCCTGCACCCATATCTCTGTTCAGGATGGTCCTTAACTCCATGGCAGCAAAGTCGTCCACTGATACGGCATCGCAAGGAAAAGCCGAGCCAACCAAAATTGCTCCCGCGCGGGGCAAGCTGGGCGTCATGATTCCCGGGATGGGAGCTGTGGCCACCACGTTCATAGCGGGCGTGGAGGCTGTGCGCAAAGGGATCGCCGAGCCGATTGGCTCGCTCACACAGATGGGGACCATCCGGCTGGGAAAGCGTACGGAAGGACGCTCGCCCAAAATCAAGGAATTTGTCCCGCTGGCGAGCCTGGATGACCTGGTTTTCAGTACCTGGGACATCTTTGAAGACGATGCCTACGAATCGGCGGCGCATGCGGCGGTGCTGGAGAAGGACCTGCTCAACCAGATCAAGCCTTTCTTAAGCTCCATTCAGCCGAGGAAGGCAGTGTTCGACCGCAACTACGTTAAGAAACTTGATGGCAAGCACATCAAGAAGGGCAAGACCAAAATGGATCTGGCCGAGCAGTTGCGCGAGGACATAAGGGATTTCAAAAAGACATCCGGAGTGGACCGACTGGTGATGATCTGGTGCGGGTCCACCGAGATTTTTCTGGAGCGCGGCGAGGTCCACTCGTCACTCAAGGCGTTCGAGAAGGGCCTTGAGAAGAATGACGAGAATATTGCGCCTTCCATGATCTACGCCTACGCGGCCCTGTCCGAGGGCGTCCCGTTCGCGAACGGAGCTCCGAATCTGACGGTGGACATACCGGCGATGATGGAGCTTTCGCGCACCAACAGCGCGCCCATTGCCGGCAAAGACTTCAAGACCGGGCAGACACTGATGAAAACCATTCTGGCGCCCGGCTTCAAGGCCCGCATGCTGGGCTTGAATGGCTGGTTTTCCACCAACATCCTGGGCAATCGCGATGGCGAAGTTCTGGACGATCCGGGGTCGTTCAAAACGAAGGAAGAGTCGAAGCTCTCCGTGCTCGATCAGATCCTGCAGCCATCGCTGTACCCGCAGCTTTACAAAGACTTTTACCACAAGGTCCGCATCAACTATTATCCGCCGCGCGGAGATAACAAAGAGGGCTGGGACAACATTGACATCTTCGGCTGGCTTGGCTATCCCATGCAGATCAAGGTGGATTTCCTCTGCCGCGATTCCATTCTTGCGGCCCCCATTGTGCTTGATCTGGTGCTGTTCCTTGATCTGGCGCGGCGCAGTGAGGAGTTGCGCGACATCGGCATTCAGGAATGGCTCAGTTTCTACCTGAAGTCGCCCATGACGGCGCCGGGGCTGTATCCGGAGCACGACCTCTTCATCCAGTCCATGAAGCTGAAAAATACGCTGCGGCACCTGCGCGGCGAACAGTTAATCACGCACCTGGGACTGGAATATTACGATTGAGGTATACACCGCACCTGTACACAGCATCAGACTTTCTATGAAGCATGGCTGGGCCAGGGTGCTGTTTTCCGCCATCCTGCTTTCTGTGTCACTGCCGGCCGTGGACGGCATGTTCCAGGGCCGGGTTGTGAATGCTCCCCCTTCCGCGCCCGGCAAGCCGGGTTGGATCTTTGTTCAGGGCCGCAATCACATGCTTCGGCGCGTCGAAGTGGCACATGCTGTGATCGCCTTTGGAAATAATGTTCCCGTCAGCCAGCGGCATAACTGCGATTTTCGGTGCCTTGAAGTCGGGCAGGAGGTACGCATAGTTGCCGAGCAGGACAGCCAGGGCGAATGGCGAGCCAAAAGGGTGGAGATCCTGCGGCTGGTTACGAATCGCGCGCAATCCGGGGGAGCGCATAGAACCCCGCTTCGGACCTAACTTATTTCCTTTACAGAACTTTACCGCAAAAATGTGCCTGTTCCGGTCAACTGATCAGGGTTGCCGGGCATCAAAGCTATCACAGGGAAAATCCAATAGGGAACAGTCATGGACCAGCGGTATAATGAATGATATTGATGTCCGCCGGACCGTTCCGCGCAGGAGTGTGCCAATGAAATTCCGTGCTTTGCTGCTTTCCTCAATTCTGGCCGTATTGAGCCTGTCTGTTTCCGGAGTCGCGCAGAACGACAAACAGCAGAGCCAGGCTTCGCCGCAGACTCAGGTCCAGGCACAGCCTGCGAGTGATCAGAGCCAGCCCGCCGCGCAGGACCAGAGCCAGCCCGTTGCGCAGGATCAGAGCCAGCCCGTCGCGCAGGACCAGAGCGCAAGTGACCAAAGCGACCAGATCCAGTCAACAGACAAGAAGGACAAGAAAGATAAGAAAAACAAGAAGAAAGAAAGGAAGTATCCGCACGATGGCGGCAAGGATGACGTGAGTGCCATCGGCAATCGCCACGTCGGCGGCCTGGACTGGTACTCGACCGAAACGGACATCAAGATCGGCAAGACCTATGCTCAGCAGATTGAGCAGAGCATGAAGTTCATCAAAGATCCGGTCATCACCGAATATGTGAACCGCATTGGACAGAACCTGGTGCGCAACTCCGACGCGAAAGTGCCATTCACGATCAAGGTGGTGGATTCCGATGAGATCAATGCCATGGCGCTGCCGGGCGGCTTCTTCTATGTGAATTCAGGATTGATTCTGGCAGCCGACAACGAAGCGGAACTTGCCGGGGTCATGGCGCATGAGATTGCTCACGTTGCGCTGCGGCACGGCACTCGCGGCCAGACCCGGGCGGACATCGCCAACATCATGTCCATCCCGCTCATTTTTGTGGGTGGCGGAATCGGTTATGCGGCGCGGCAGGTTGCGGGGATCGGTCTGCCTATGACGTTCCTCAAGTTCTCCCGCGGGTTTGAGGCGGAAGCTGACTACTTTGGCGTGCAATACATGTACAAGTCCGGCTACGATCCCAACCAGTTCGTCAACTTCTTTGAAAAGATCCAGGCGCAGGAGAAGAAGAAACCCGGCTCTCTGGCCAAGGCGTTCGCCACACATCCGCAGACTCCTGACCGCATAGAGAAGACGCAGGAGGAAATTGCCACCATCTTGCCTCCGCGCAACGAGTACATTGAGAACACTTCAGAATTCAACGATGTGAAGGCCCGGCTGGCCGCCATTGAAAACCGCCACAAGGTGGATGACCAGAACCCGAACAAGCCCACTTTGCGACGCACGGCAAATACTTCGAAAGGTGGCGACCAGAAGGATGATGGCCGGCCAACATTGAAGCGCCGGGACAACTAACAAGACTCCAAAATAATGACAGACAGCGGGCGGCCCTTTGAGCCGCCCGTTCTGCGTCTGGAGCCCGAGGAGGAAAGGAGCGTTTGGCCTGAATAACGCACCGCTCCCTCCAGGCCTTGACTGGAAGGCCCGAGAAAGAGCGGTTCTTGAATTTAGAGGTTCGAGCGGGTCACCAAAACGCTAGCAGGCGAACCAGATCAGGACCCGGAATCAAACGCACACCAGGTGCGGCGCCTTATTTGCTGAACGACTCAGCCGTGGCACTGGTGGCAACGCCTTGGAACTGCTTCGGCACGGATTCCAACACCTTCATCTCACGCCAGTCGTAGGGGAATTCTTTGCCGCAGTCCAGGCACGCAACGTAAGTCCCCGTGACCGATGCCACTGGAGACAGTCGTTGGCCGGGCTTTTTGGTAATGGGGAAGCTGAAGTTCTTGTGATTACACCCAAACAGCAGATCGAAGAGACTCGCCATAATTCACCACCCGTTAAGGGACCTTGGAGAACTTGCCGCCGGAAATCCAAACTAAATTACTACAGGCGGCAGTGTACCATAGGACATGGCCAGTAGTACATGATTTCATGCCCCAAGGTACTCCGAAAACATTAGATTCAGAGCTGGTGGAAAAGGTTCGCACAGAGAAGATAAAAATAAAGAAATGTGGCTATGTTATTGAAAACAATAATGTTGAATATGCAACGCGTGACGAAGGCAGGTTTTACACGTCCTTTTTGTGGTGTTTTGAGTTTCGGCACTTGCTCATGATGGCGTCGTGGAGGCGGGTACGAAGGGGGTCGGGAAGCTCGTAAATCTGGTTGTCCCGGTAGATTTCAATGGTCTTCTTTGTGGTGTTCAGGACCACGTGGCATTCGTGGCACCAATGCAGGTGTTCGTCGAGTTCGGCCTTAAGGCCCTCAGTAATCTTGCCGTCCAGGTAATCGGACAGCTCTTTAAGAAAGTCAGTGCATTTCACTGGTGCCCGTCTCCGTCCCTTTTGGTCTTAAAGTATCTTGCCAGACGTTCCCGGAGTTGCAATCGGGCCCTTAAAAGCCTTGATTTGACCGCCGGCACACTCAAACCCAGCATTTCTGCCGTTTCCTCCGTAGAAAGTCCTTCCACATCGCGGAGCACAAAAACCGTCCGAAAGCCCGGGGGCAAGCCCTGGATGGTCTTCTTGAGGATGTCTCCCAGCTCAGATTGCCCGTAAAGCTGCTCCGGGTTGGGCGACCAGTCCGCGACTTCGCGCGGCATGGACCCTTCCTCCGTCTCCACGTCCTCATCGAGCGAGACGGTACGGTCGGTACGCCGCTTGCGCAGCTTCATCAACGCTTCGTTTACCGCGATCCTCACCAGCCAGGTGTAAAACTTTGAGTTCTCCTGGAACTGCTCGAGGTTCTGGTACGCCTTGAGAAAAGCGTCCTGGACCACATCCTGGGCGTCTTCCTCGTTATGCGTGATGTGCTGCGCAATGCGGAAAATGTTACGGTCGTAACGATTGACCAACTGACTGAAGGCTTCCAGGTCCCCGCTTTTCGCGGCATGGACGAGGGCCATCTCTTCAGTAACACCTTCCGCCGCTTTCTTTTGGATGGTCGTCATGCAACTCCGACTCAAATAATTTACTATGTTCTGAAGTCCGAAAGGATCAAACTAAATAAAAAAACTGATAGTCTCCGGCCCAGCCGGAAGTGTAACTTTTTACGATACTGTTGCTCTGATCCCGTATATGAAGCCGACCTCTTCGTTTTCGCTTATTGTTTTGTGTTTCGTGTTTTTTGCCACAGGTTGCCAGCACAAAGACCAGGGCGGCCCTGCCCAGCACATCAAGGTTGTCATGCGCAGGTATACCTTTGATCCTTCCGTCATCCGGGTGAAAGCGGGAGAGCCGGTGGAACTGGACATAACCACGGCGGACGTGCAGCACGGATTCGACGTTCCGGACCTGGGGATCAAGGAGCCAGTCCAGCCCGGCAGGACGACCAAAATCCGATTTACACCCGATAAGAAAGGGGAATACAGGGTCAAGTGCGGCGTTATCTGCGGCCCACATCATGACGACATGAAGGCGACCCTGGTGGTCGAGTAGCCCTATTTGGAGATGCGCGTTGCCTGCTGCGCTGCCAGTTCCCAGTCCGGCCCCTCTTTGATCCATACATGAATATACCTGAAGGCGTCGTTTACCGGCTGGCCGTTCACCGTCCTCTGGATTTCGAGTTTTCCGGTCAGGATTACCGTATTTCCGTTGTAGGTGAGAGCCGTGCCATCGCTCAGGTTCCAGGCGTCGTATTCCGATGGCGTGGTTCGGTAAAACTGCATGAGCTGTGAGCGATTGCTGATTTTGCCCTGCGCGTCAATATCGACGTAATTCTCCGCGAGATGCTCTTCAAACCATCCTGTATCGCCCTTCATGGTGGCGATGCGCAAGTCCTCTTCAAGGCGCTGAATGGTTTGGGCTATCTGCTGCTGAGAGTTTTCAGCGTGCCTGGCAGTGTGTTTCCGGGCCGGCTGGGCATGCAGGGCAGCCGCCGAAATCAGGAAAATTGGAACCAGCAGGTTAATTATGGGTTTCTTCAAAGTATCCTCCTGCAGACGCGGTCAGCGTCACAGATGAGCGAATAAACACTGGCGCGCAAACGCATGTCACTACTAAGATAATAGAGGTGCTCACTTCAGTAACCTCACAGGTTGACACCACTGCGGTACAACATATAATCGCGGCTAAGTAGCAGGAAACAAAAGAAAAAAATGCCACGCCCGTCTGACATGCAGCCGATTATCGAGAGAGCCGTCGCTGAAGTGCTTGAAGCGGCTTTGCCCGGCTTGCGGCAGGAGGTGGCTGCCCGCGTGGCAGCTGCTGTGGGGGCTTCCGGATCGAATGGTGCTTCCTCTTCCACTGCGATCTTGAGCGCGGCTGCCACTCAGATTCAGGAAGCGGGTTCCCAGGCGGAGATTTTGCGGCACCTGCTGGAAGGGTGCTCCCGG
>JBLMYN010000206.1:0-9109 GCA_050258305.1 Actinomycetota bacterium | reverse complement strand
GGAATTCTGGATACTTGTCTCGGTCATGGCGCTGAATGCGGCCTGGAATTTCTTCTTCTTCAGGCAGAAAGATTTTCAGAAAAGCTTCCGCGTGTGTGCTTTCTACAGCGCATTGGTGTTGCCGCTCCTGTTCCGTCTGCTCCCGCAGAAAACAATCGCATCCTGGCTCCTCTTTGCCTATGCCGTTTATCTGCCTTATGGCTGCTTGTGGACGCATCGCGTGTGGAAGATGAACCCGGCCACGACAGCGGCGCAGCAAATCTGAATGTCACCGGTGTTGCCGCGCATCAAAGTGACGGCTCCTGAGTGCCGGATGCTAGAATAAAGACTAAGCCCATCCGCATGGACCGCGCACACATCCGCAACTTTGCCATCATCGCCCATATCGATCATGGGAAATCGACGCTCTCCGACCGCCTGCTGGAGCTGACGGGAGCGCTTTCCCTGCGCGAGATGCAGGCGCAGGTGCTGGATGCCATGGACCTGGAGCGTGAGCGCGGCATCACCATCAAAGCGCATGCCGTGCGCATGAAATATCTTGCCCACAACGGCGAAGAATACCAGCTCAACCTGATCGACACGCCCGGCCACGTGGATTTCTCCTATGAGGTGTCGCGCTCGCTGGCCTCATGCGAAGGCGCCCTGCTGGTGGTGGACGCATCGCAGGGGGTGGAGGCGCAAACGCTGGCCAACGCCTATCTGGCCATCAACAACGGGCTTGAGATCATTCCGGTCATCAACAAAATCGATCTCCCCAGCGCGGACATTCCGCGCGTGAAAGAAATGATCGAGCAGGCAGTCGGCCTCGATACCAAGGATGCTCTGCTGGTCAGCGCCAAAACCGGCGCCGGGGTCCCGGAGGTACTGGAAGCCATCGTGAATCGGCTGCCTCCGCCCAAAGGGAATCCCGATCATCTTCTGCAGGCCCTGATCTTTGACTCCTGGTTCGATTCCTACCGGGGCGTGATCGTGCTGACCAGGGTCTTTGAAGGCACAATGCGGCGCGGGATGAAAATCCGGCTGTGGTCGAACGGCAGGACCTTTGATCTGGAAACGCTGGGCGTGCTCACTCCCAAGCCGGTCGAAGTGAACGAACTGGTGGCCGGCGAAGTCGGGTTCATGATCGCCAACATTAAGAACGTGGCGGATTCAAAAATCGGCGACACCATCACTGAAGATGCCCGGCCCGCACTGGAAGCGCTGCCGGGTTTCCAGGAAATCAAGCCGATGGTCTTTGCCGGACTCTACACCGTGGATGCGCACGAGCACACGGCCCTGCGCGAAGCACTTGAAAAACTGCGGCTCAACGACTCTTCATTTTTCTTCGAACCGGAGAGTTCGGCGGCGCTGGGGTTTGGGTTTCGCTGCGGATTCCTCGGCCTGCTCCACATGGAGATCATCCAGGAGCGGCTGGAACGGGAGTTCGGCCTTGACCTGATCACCACGGCGCCGGGCGTGCGCTACAAAATCACCAGGACTGACAATGAACTCATCGAGGTGGACAATCCGTCACGCTGGCCCTCACAGAGCGAGATCGCGAAGGTGGAAGAGCCGGTAATCCTGGCCACCATCCTCACCAATGAAGAATATGTCGGCGGAATCCTGAAGCTGGTTGAGGAGAAACGCGGAAAACAGAAAGCTTTTGAATACGTCAGCGCCTCGCGCGTGATGCTCACGTACGAACTGCCGCTGAATGAGGTGGTGCTGGACTTTTACGACCGGCTGAAAACCATCTCCCGCGGCTACGCGTCTCTGGATTATCATCTCGCCGGGTTTTGGGACTCGCCGATGGTGAAGCTCGATATTCTCGTCGCGGGCGATCCGGTGGACGCGCTTTCCATCATCGTGCATCGCGACTTTGCTTATGACCGCGGACGAGCCCTGGCCGCCAAGATGAAGCAACTGATTCCGCGGCAGATGTTCGAGGTGGCCATCCAGGCGTCGATCGGAGCAAAGATCATAGCCCGCGAAACCGTTCCCGCCATGCGCAAGAATGTCCTGGCAAAATGCTATGGCGGTGACATCACGCGCAAACGCAAATTGCTGGAAAAACAGAAGGAAGGCAAGAAACGCATGAAGCGCATCGGAAAGGTGGATATCCCTCAGGAGGCCTTCCTGGCCGTACTCAAAGTAGGTGAAAACGCTTGATGCGGGGAATTGTAAGAAGTTGCCGCCGCTGTCTGTGCAAATCCTTTCTTTTGAGTAGGTTCTTCTGCACTGCTCTGGTGCAACGCTTCTGCCTCAACGCTGCTGCAACGTAAGCCACTGAAATCAAATCGCTTACTACTGCAGCAGGAGTTGGGCAATATGTGGAATAACTTTGCTCATCCCGGCAAAATCGCGCCTCCCAAATGCGGAATTTCACAGAATTTCCACAGGTTGTGTTAAAGGAAGCAAACCCGTACTTTAACGATCCTTTCTGAAATTCACGGTTATGAAGGTTTCCACCTCCACAGGCCGGCCATTCAGAAGGTAGGGCCGATACCGCCACTGCCGCACTGCCTCGAGCGCAGCCTGCGCCAACATGGGATGGCCGCTGCTCACACTGAGGCTTTGAATGGATCCGTCTTTTGCGACGATGGCATGGAGTCTGACTTCGCCCTGAATACCGGCGAGCACCGCCATTCGGGGATAAACCGGTTCAACGCGGCGAATCAGTTGCGCTTCCGAAAGGTGCGACACAGAGAACGGCTTTTGGACCGGCGGCTGCACGACCGGCCGGCAGTCTGTGCAAGACCCAAGATCGGGACCGGGCCCGTTCGAAGAAGGAAAATAATTCGGTTCCGGAATCGCATCATTAGTCAGGTTTCGCGAAGGGCCATAGTGAATCTGGTTCAGATTATCTGAAACCGGCACCACGCTGACCGTTGCCGATGAATGTGCGGCGCCGCTGCGACCCGCCGCGGATTGCGCCGGCGTGCTTTCAACCCTGACCATCTGCAATGGAACATCGTGCGGCGCGCGAGCGGAAACCGGGATGACGCCGGTGGAGATCAGCGGGATTATGATGATCAATCCCGCCGCGATGGCTTCGAGCACAAAGGCGGTGGCCATGGGCCAGCGCTTTTGATGGCGGCGGGCCGGGGATGAATCAAGCAGGCTTTCACGAAACATAATTCCCTCCATTCGCCGCCATGCATTGCGGCATAAAGGGAATTGACACCGCCATGCGGAGCGGCGGTTCCTGAGGATCGGGCGAGCAGAAAAAATAAAACGGCCGTCAACATTGACGGCCGATTCAAAACCAGGAACTTTACCTTCTTTTTGGTGTCGCAGGATGCGGCGCCGAAGGTGGCGTTGACTTGGCTGCGGGCTTGCCGGGTGCTTTCGCGCCCGGGGCGGCTATCGGATATTGGGCGTTGTAGGCATCAACCAATTCCTTGGTGATATTGGTGCTGGCATAAAGCACCGGGGTCTGGGGATTCGACACGTCCAGCACCACGGCGTAGCCGTTTGTCTTGGCATAATTTTCCAGCACATTCAACATTTTCGACCCAATACGATTCACCACCTGCTGCGTATCCTGCTGGTATTCATCCTGTGCGTCCTGCAGATTTCGCTGCAGGCTTTTCTGTTTCATCTCCAGCGTCTGCGTGCGGCTATTTCGTTCCTCATCGCTCAGCTTGTCGCCCTGGGTCTGCAACTGCTTCTTCAGGCTTTCTACTTCGTCATTTTCCTTCTTGAGCTGCACCTGCTTGGGGCTGTATTTCTGCTGCAGAGCGTCGAATTCCTTCTTGCCTTCATTCGTGGCGCCAATCGCCTGCTGGATGTTGACGATGGCGATCTTATTGCCGGCGGGAGCCACCGATGGAGCCTTGGCGGGGGCGGCAGCGGCCTGCGCCACGGCGGCTGACGTAAATAGTGCGCTCAGCCCGAGGGCGAGCACGGTCATGTGCATCTTGAACGAACGGAACATTGGTTGTGTTACTCCTTGGACCTTTTTGAACGCGATTTCAATCGCACTGCTTCGCCTTTAGACCGGACGCTACAACGTGCTTCACAGCCGACCGCATTTGAACGCTGGAATCCGCAGAATGGTCGAATGCAGAAAATTATAAGTTGTGCGCTCGGTACCGTCAAACCGGGATTTTCTCCTTAAAACGTAGTGCTGATCGTAAACCTGAATGTCTTTCGCGGCTCCTGCAGCCTGAAGTTTGGCGCCAGGCTGGCAAGGCTCTGCTGGAACGTGAAATCTCCCGCCGCCCCGGGTGGGAACATTGCCCGGGTAATCGGGCTGGGAGAATTGATCATAGTATCCAGACGAAGCGGGTTGTATGCGTAATAAATCTGGAACGGCTGCTGCACAATCGGCAGCATCACCTGCAGGGAAAGACCTGTGGACAGGCGCGGAACATAATTGGTGCCGGGAACCGGATCAAGGTTCGCATTGAACTTGATGGGGAATCCGCCCGCGCACTGGAAGTTAGCGCCGATCCCCGGACAGCCGAAGATCGTGTTGTTAAGCTGCGTTACCGCGTCCGGAGCAATCTGTAACTGCGAAGGCAGGCTGACAAAATCCATGCCGAAGTCCGCAAAAGGCGCAATCACCACCGGCCCCACCACTTTGATCCTGTATTCCACATTAGCGACGGCCTCGGTGTCGCCACCGGGCAGGGTAATGTTGTTCACAGGAATGGGAACCTGGATGCTGCCGCGGCGCGGATTTGTCGGGTCCACCGGAACCGCACTGCCATCCGGGTTCGTCAGCGTGATGTTCTGCACGGTGCTGACAAAGACGTAGGGTGACACGGTGCGTACATCAAATCCACGAAGGTCGGCTTCGCCACCCATATAGAATCGCTGGTAGGGCGGCGCTTCCGTTCCTCCCCAGCCTCCTATAAAGCTGCCCTGCAGCCGGATGCCCAGCGTGTTCTGTTTGAAAAGCGGCGTCCACCGCGTATAAGCGGCGACAGGACGGTAATACCTCACGTTGCCGCCCAGGCCGGCGACCTCGGTGGAAAAGAAGAAGCTTGATCCCTTGTACGGCCGGATGGGGCTGTCAATGGTGCTGAACCCGAACGACGGCGTCACCGAACTTGTAACGATCCCTTTCAGCGCGTTTGGGCCGGAGATGCTGCGAAAGTTGACGGTTTGAAACAGATTCCGTGAAGCATCGCTGAAGGTGTTGATGGTGGTGTTGTCTAACGAGTAAGCCAAGCCTATGGTCTTGAATGAGCGGCCCAGGGCGTATCGCACAGACCCCGTAAAACCGGTGCTGGACTGGTTGTAATTCAATAACTGGTTGAGAACCGAACTCGGCAAATTCAGTTGCTGTCCGGTCAGCAGCGCCTGCTGCTGCGCCTGATTGAAATCAAACCGCCGGTTGTAGACGGTAAAGCCCATGGAAAGCGGGCGATCAAACATGTAGGGCTGAGTGAAGCCGAACAGCAGCACGCGGGAAAGGCTGCCCACATTCGCCTGTACGGTAAGCGTAGCGCCCAGTCCGAGGAAGTTATTGGTTTCGTAATTCAGGCCGATGAAGGACCCTTCCAGACCGCTGACGCCGCCCGTGAGGCCAATGCTGTTCTTGCTCTTCTCCTTCACCTTCACAATGAGATCCACCGTGTGGTTCTGGTCGTCGCGCTTGATCTCTGTGTCATCTTCGGGCTTCAACCGCTCGAAGTAATTGAGCTGGTTCAGCCGGAGAATGCTGACGTCCCATGCCTGACTGTTGAAGATCTGGCCTTCCTGAACCAGCAGTTCGCGGCGAATCACCCGGTCACGCGTGGTGGTGTTCCCCTCGAATTCAATGCGGCGCACGTAGTACGGCTGTCCCGGATCGATGTCGATTGTCACCGTGATCAGCTTTTTCTCGTCATCGATATCAAAAGAGGGTATTTCATTGAAGTTGACGTAGCCGAACGCCCCGTAGGCTTTGCGCAGGTTCTCAATGCCTTTGCCGAGCAGGTGGGTATCAAATATCTGGCCGTCTTTGATCGGAAATAACGTGCGCAGCTTGGTTTCCGGGAGAAAGCCGCTGGCGTTCTTGAACGTAATCGCCTTGAGCCGGTACCTGTTGCCTTCTTCGAGAGGGATGTTGATATCCATCACCTTGGCAGGACGCTTCTGGATGAGCGGGATATGGAACCCGCCGCTGATGGTCCGCAGGTTGGTCTTCGGGTCTTCGACCACGGCCTTGAAATAACCTTCATGCTGCAGGGCGTCGCGCACGCGCTCCGCGTCTTCTTCCAGCTTGGAGGCGTCAAACGTGCGCGAAAAGATATTCTCAAGAAAGATGGAGCTGGGAATGCCGATGGGCTTGAGGTTTTTCATGGCCGCGCGCAGCTTGCGGCTGGAGAGGTGTTTGTTGCCCTGGAACGTGATCTTGCCCACCTTGATCTTGGGCCCTTCCTTGACGTTGAAGGTGACAGCCACAGATGAAGGGGGGATCTGCTGGACCTGGACAGTGATGTTCGCAAACTGGCGTCCATGCTCGGCCAGCAGCTCCAGCAGGGCAACCTTTGCCTTGATGACCTTGGTGGGGTCATAGGGGCTGTCCTGGGTAAGCCCGATCTTGAGTTTCTTGTAGCGCTCCAGGACGTCGCTCTGCGAAACCGAGTTCAGTCCCTTATAGTCAATCGTGCGGATGGTCGGCTTTTCGCGAACATAAAAGTGGATGAGCCAGCCCTTCTTGCCCTGTTCCCGCTCAATTCTTACGTCGTCAAAGTACCCTGTGTTCCAGACCGATTGCAGGTCACGCGCCAGAGATGCCGCGTCATAAATGTCGCCCGGCCGCGTATAGATCCGTGACAGGATGCTTTCCTGGGGAATTCTCCGGTTTCCCGTAACGTCGATGCTTTCGATCACTTCCGGAGTCTGTTGGGCCAGAACCTTCACCGGGGCCAGACAGAAAAGAAAAAAACAGAGGACCAGCGCCGCCGGGACACACAAACGGGCGCAATTCTGACTGGCTTTCTGAAAGAACACCAAGATATGACTACCCTCAGAACAAGTTGGGAAAAACTCAGATTATACGGGAGTTAGCTTGATCCCGCCACATACTAAACGGTCTTTCTCAGCCTTCCAAAGCAATATTCCTGAGGAGCAGCGCCACAGCAGGCGGTCTGATCCGTGCACGTGGAACGTGTGAGAAGAAAAAATTTGCGCCGTTTCTCTATGAAAATCTGAATTATTTGGCGCCCACAGGCTGAACTTCCACCAGACAAGAGTAAAAAGTCGGTCCCGCCCCGATGTCGGTGAGTTTCTCCGATGTTAACGCGTTAATGCTCTTCCCATCCGGCGATAGCCGGGCCCAATTCAGGCGAGCGGCAACAACACCGGGCTGCACCGCGCCATTTACATGCGCCCGCAGACGAACCTCTCCCCGGGCATTGAATACGCGCACCCAATCGCCCTCATGGATGTTGCGCGGAGCAGCATCTGCCGCGCTGATCTCCAGCAGTTCCGGGTGCTCCATCTTCTGTACTGCCTCGATATTGCAGAAGCTGGAGTTGAGGAAGTTGTCAGCCTTGCGGGAAAGCAGTTCCAGCGGGTACGTGCGCGCGTTCTCGCTGTGCCGCGATTCGGAGGGGGGTATAAAGGACGCGACCGGATCCAAACCCTGGGCAGCCAGAGATTCGCTGTAGAGTTCGGCCTTGCCGCTCGGAGTCGCGAACCCGCCTTTCGCGAACGGCAGGAACGGCCCATCGCCGAAGTTGAGCCGCGCGTGTCCCTCGCGCTCCAGGCGCTCGCGGTCAATACCGGAGAGCCAGCCATCCGGATCAGCGGCGGTGTTCTGCGCGCTCAAGGCGGTGTCAATCATCTCGTCAACGGTTTCTCGGAAACATGCCTCGTTGAACCCCATTCGACCAGCCAGTTCAGTAAAGAGCTCGCTATTGGACTTGCACTCTCCCTGGGGCGCAATTGCCTGGCTTGAAACCTGGACGTAACAGTGGCCGTATGCCGCGAGCAGGTCCTTATGTTCAAAGAACGTGGTGGCCGGCAGCACGATATCAGCGTAGTTCACCGTGTCAGTGAAGAACTGCTCATGAACCACGGTGAACAGGTCCGGGCGGAGAAATCCGCGCACCACATCGGCATGATTTGGCGCAACAACAGCGGGGTTGGAGTTGTACACAAATACCGCTTTGACAGGCGGCCCGTTCACCGTGTTCAGAATCCTTCCCAACTCCGACATGTTCAACACGCGCGCCGGGCGACCCAGAGGACTCTTCAGCATGAGCTCGGGCATTTCCAGGCTGCGCCTGTCCAGCGGGAATGCCCCGCTGAGCGAAAGCCACAACCCGCCGCCCACGTGCTGCCATGATCCGGTAATGCACGGCAGCATGGCAATCGCGCGGACCGCCATGCCTCCATTTTCAGCGCGCTGCACGCCATAGTTCACGCGAATGACGGCAGGACGCGCCGTGGCATACTCGCGCGCCAGCTTGCGGATATCTTCTGCGCTGATTCCCGTCCACACGGCGACGCGCTCCGGCGGATACTCCTGGACGCGCTGCTTGAGATGATCGAACCCCACTGTGTACTTCCCGACGTATGCGGCGTCGTAAAGACCTTCATGGATGATGACGTGCATCATGCTCAAGGCGAGCGCGACATCCGTCCCCGGATTGATGGGCAGGTACCAGTCGGCGCAGCGGGCCGTGCGCGTCTTGTAAGGGTCGATCACCACCAGCCTGGCGCCGTTGCGCCGCGCCTCTTCAATGAAAGGCCACAGGTGGATGTTGTTGCCGTGAATGTTCGCGCCCCAGGCAATGATGTATTTCGATTGCGCAAACTGTTCCGGCTCCGTGCCCAGCTTGCGGCCGGTCACAGTTAACAGCGCGTCGCCGCCTGCGGTGGCGCAGATGGTGCGGTTCAGTTGCGAGGCGCCCAGGCGATGGAAAAACCGATGCGACATGCCCGCATAGCTGAGAACGCCCATGTTGCCGGCATAGGAATACGGCATGATGGCTTCCGGCCCGAATTCGTCGGAGATCGACTTAAACCTGTCAGCGATCTCACTCAGGGCTTCATCCCAGGGAATGCGAACGAAATCGCCGGCATTGCCTTTTCCCTTCCCTTTCGGCGCTACACGCCGCATGGGGTAAAGAACGCGCTCGGGCGAATAGACGCGATCCAGATACTTGGTGACCTTGGCACAGAGAAA
>JBLMYN010000205.1:0-3240 GCA_050258305.1 Actinomycetota bacterium | reverse complement strand
TCATTGCGAAACGATTCCACCACGTGATCGGTGGCGACGGCGACGTGCGTCACGCCGCTCTTGACCATTCCCATCACGGAGGCAAGCACGCCCCGCACCGCGGCCACTTCGCGGCCCTGCTCGTCACGCGCAGAAGGCAGCGCGTAATAGTGCCGGAAGAGTTCGTACGTTCCATCGACCAGATAAATTTCCAAGATTGCCATCTCCATGGCCACAGTACATTACAGTCACCTGAGTGGTCCAACAGAAAACCCGGCAGTACGCGCTGCCGGGATTCTGCCTTAGGAGTTCGAACTATGCTAGACCGCTACCGTGCCTTGCGGCCTGCCTGCCTCCTTGCGCTGCTCAGGGAAGATATCCAGCACGTAATCGTGGGCCGCGAGAGCCGCCTGGCTCATGGTTCCGGCTTTAACTCGCTTTGCGATTTCCTCGCGCGTTAGATCGAAGATTGCCTCCAGCAGTTGTTGTTGCTGGTCTTTCGGCGCCTGTCCCACCACAAACAGCACGCGCGCGCTGTGCTGGATGTACCGCGGCGAAAGCAACTGTTTCTTCAGCAGTTCCATAATCAGAGGGGCTTTGCTGCGGTCGAACCGGCCTGGCTCGCCGCGCTTGTCCTGCTCAGCGAAGAACTGTGCCGTCCAGTCGTTGTGATACTGCCAGACCTTGTCAAACAACTCCCGGGTAAAGCGAGTTCCGGACTTTACCGGTTCGGCGTTCTGTGCTGGTTCCACTCCGTCTTCCGTCAGCGCAGGGCGCTTGAGGTAGCCATCTTTGGTGATGACCGCGTGGTGATGGGCCAGGGTCCACAGCCAGGAAACATCGATGCGATAGGTCGCCAGATCGTTCATGAAGCGCAGCTTCAGCTCGTAGTCGTCGATTGCCGCCGCGAAGTTGCCGTTAAGGATCTGGAATCCATAATTTCCCGCCATGTAGAAGGCGTGCTGGATGTGCTCGATGGTCACATCGCCCCTGGGAATGCCGTAGATT
This sequence comes from Actinomycetota bacterium, assembly GCA_050258305.1. Lineage (GTDB taxonomy): Bacteria > Acidobacteriota > Terriglobia > Terriglobales > Acidobacteriaceae > Angelobacter. The sequence continues at coordinate 2,253 of JBLMYN010000205.1, read as the reverse complement.
GCGTCCCACAGTTCCGAGGTGAAGATCTTTTCCGGCGTGCTCACTGATTCCTTTGTGAGCACCTGCGGCGTAATCTTGCCATCCGCATTGAGCAGGCCGCGCGATTGCAGCACCGCTCGCTCGGCATCGCTCAGGCCGCTGCTCACCGTGGGCACGGGCTGTTCTTTTACTTTGGTTGTGTCTCGCGGTGCATCGATCAGCTTCTGCAAGCCTTCAATTGCCGTTTGTAGCGGCACATTACCGGCAGCAACATAGGCGGGCTCCGGACTTGCCACCCAGCTCTGGCGGTAAGCGTCGTAAAGGCGTCCCTTCACCTTCTTCGCCAGAATGTCTTCCAGTGTCGGCTGCTGTCCCGCCGTCAACGGTGCGTCAGGGACAAAGATCAGGCCCAGCATGCGTTCGCGCAGCTTGTCGATGACCATCGCGCGCAGCGCCAGCGGGTTGTAGCGCGAACGCCCATAGGGGTCGCCCTGCTGGTAGATCATCACCGCGGCCATGCCTCCGATGGGCGCGGCGTTGCGCAGTTCGCCATCCTTCATGCCGGCCATCACCATCATGAGCGCGTTGTAACGCTGGTAGGCGATCATGTTGGGCGCAGCCATGCCGATGGTCTGCGGATCGGGATAAATCCCTTTGGGATCGTCCTTCCACATCTCGATGATGCTGCCCAGGTAATCCCAACGGCCCACGTTGGTGCCAAGGAGCCTGCGGCGCAGCACCCAGGAGATCGCCGGAAGCGTACGGCCCGCGTTGCCCTCTTCGTAGAGGACTTTGATCTTGAATGTTCCCGCGGGTACACCGATCATCCCCTCTATGCGCGCCAGCAATTTTTCCAGGATGGCGGCTTCTTCGGGCGTCTGGATCTTGGGAATGTAGAAGTAGACGCCCGTTCCCGCGCCCTTCAGCGCGTCATAGTTGTTGAACACCCACAGCACCGTAATCACCACCAGCCCGGGCGCAGGCTGATCGTCAACCAGAACGTGGTCGTAGGTGATGTGAATGCCCGGCGGGCGGCCGAACCGGATCGGCCATTTCGCCGGCGGATTGTTGATCTTGTATTGCCGCGTCTTTCCTTTTTTGGTCACTTCATATGGCTTGCCAGACCAACGTCCGCCAAAGATGTCCTTCGCATTCTGCATGGCGGCAAAGATTCCGATCGGCGAGTTTGCCGGAGTGCCATCCGGCTTGAAGTGTGGCGGCGAGGCGTCTTCAAAGTCGGGCATGTTCATCGGCGCCGGGCTGTTCAGGGCATTGAAGGCCATGTCCAGGGGCTGCCACGGGCCGGTCAGCTCGAGCCCGGGATTATCCAGCGGGTGAGCATCTTTGGGGATCGACACCTCGTCATTCAGGCGCCAGCTCGACTTGCTTTTCGTTCCCAGGAAATTGTCGATCATGCCCTGCACGATCTGGCGGTAGGTCCAGGATTCGCCCGTAACCGGGTCGTCGAATTTTTCGTCCCAGTTTGGCCAGCCATACTTTTCACGAACTGGAGCGGGGGACGCCAGCATCTTCTGCCGCGCGCTCAGTGCGGCAGCAATGTGCGGGCGCAGCTCGCGGCTAAGAGTGGTGATGGCCTCCTCAACGTTCACCTGGCGGCCGTTGACGGTCTTGCTGCCGAACAATTCCGGGAACCTTTCGAGAACGTCCTTGCGAACCATGGCGCGATGCTCCTTACAGTTATGTTCGGCAAATCTTTCGCCGATATGGGGTCAAAGGCTGGAAGCCGGACAGGCCTCGTTTAGAAACTCCCCTGATGAAGCAGCGTAACTTTCCGGCTTGCTACGGGTCTTACCAACAGTAACCTTCAATTTTACGCCACGGAAAGCGAAAACAATTAAACCCGGCCACCAGCCGGATCATTGGAATGGAATCTGGAAGGCATCTGTTATTCTTGAGGCAAGTTCCTGAAGGGATTGCTACGGATGAAACTCAATAAACTACTGCCGCTTATTGCTCTCGCCGCGCTTGTGCTGGGCCTGGCCGGGTGCCCGGGCAGCACCAGCATCGCCGATATCAACAAGGACCCCGGCCGCTACGCAAACAAAGATGTGACCATCTCCGGACAGAGTTCCAACTCATTCGGTGCTCTCGGCAATGGCGTCTTTCAAGTCAACGACGGCACGGGTTCCATGTGGGTGTACAGCCAGAACTTTGGCGTGCCCGGTGAGGGAGCCAAAGTGGCGGTTACGGGCAGAGTGCAACAGGGATTCAGCTTTGGCGGGCGCAGCTTTGCCGTGATCCTCAAAGAAACCA
>JBLMYN010000204.1:0-4076 GCA_050258305.1 Actinomycetota bacterium | reverse complement strand
GAGGGACCGAATCTGATTCCTTCCGGCACGCGTACATTACCATATCTTCGCCCAGCGAGTAAATAGCAAAATAGGCGGCCGCGTGCAGTTCCGCGCCAGCTTGGAATCCTGGCTTCCGCTCTGTAATATGGTTTCCGCCCCACTGAATGGTCATTCATTTTCCGGGCGGGAGCTTTTATGGATCTCAACCTCAGCCCCTCTGAACTGAAATTCCGTGACGAGCTGCGCGCCTGGCTCACAGCCAACGTCCCCAAAGACTGGGATTCGCGCCGCGGCGAGCCGGCCAAAGCGCAGTCGATGGAAGAACGCTTTGAATTCCTGAAACGCTGGCAGAGCAAGATGTATGAAGCGGGCTGGGCCGGCATCTCCTGGCCGAAGGAATACGGCGGGCGCGGGGCCAGCCTGATGGAACAGGTCATCTTCTGGCAGGAGATGGCGCAGGCCGGAGCGCCGCCCCTGGCCAACGTGCTGGGGCTCGGCCTGATCGGGCCCACGCTGATCGCCTTCGGCACGGAAGCGCAGAAGAAGCGTTACCTGAGCAAGATCCTGAGCGCGGAAGAGATCTGGTGCCAGGGCTTTTCCGAACCCAATGCCGGGTCCGACCTTGCCAACGTCTCCTGCGCGGCGGAGTTGCAGGGCGACCACTACATCGTCAACGGGCAGAAGGTCTGGAACAGTTATGGCTGGGCCGCCGACTGGTGCGAGCTCGTGGTCCGCACCGATCCCGCGCAGGCCAAGCACAAAGGACTGACCGTGCTGCTGGTAGACATGAAATCTCCGGGCGTGGACGTTCGTCCCCTGCGGCAGATGACCGGCGAAACCGAATTCAATGAGATCTTTTTCCACGACGTGCACGTGCCGGCGGAAAACACGGTCGGCAAGGTGAATGATGGCTGGTCTATGGCCATGGGCACGCTGATGCACGAGCGCGGCACCTTTGGCGCCGGACTGCAGGTGATGTATCGCCGCAACATGGACCGGCTCATCGAACTGGCGCGCACAACCGAGCACAATGGCGGCAAGGCGGCGGACGATCCTTTGATGCGGCAGAAGCTGGCGCAATGCTACGCCGAGATCGAAATCATGCGCTGGAACCAGATGCGCGCCTTCAGCCGCATCTCCGCCACGGGCGTACCCGGGCCGGAAGGCTCGATCCAGAAGATTTTCTGGAGCGAGTTGAACCAGCGCTTCCAGCAGATTGCCCAGGAATTGCTTGGTCCTTTCGGCCAAATCGAGCAGGGCGATCCGCTGGCCATCGACAACGGCGCATGGTCCTACGGTTATCTGCGTTCGCGCGGCAACACGATTGAGGCGGGCACATCAGAGATTCAACGCAACATCATCGGGCACTTTGTGCTTGGATTACCTAAGAGCTACTAGCGAACGCAAAATCTTTGAAACGCAGAGGAAGGGAGGAAACATGAGGATAAATTGGAAGTTGTCGCGTTCCAAGCAGTCCAAATTCTGCCGGCGTTGTCAAGATTTTCAATTCGCAAAAAGACACATGTTTCCCTCGGTGTCCTCTGTTCCTCTGTGTTTCAAAGGTTTTGGTTTTTAGGAGAAAGCCATGCAGTTTGGACTAAGCGAAAGCCAGCAGATCCTCAAAGATACGGCGCGGAAATTCTTCGCCAATGAATGTCCCATGGCGCAGGTGCGCAAGCTCATGGAAACCGATACGGCTTTCGACGCCGCGCTGTGGCAGAAGCTGGCTGACCAGGGCTTTACCGGGATCATCCTGCCCGAAGAACACGGCGGCATGGGCCTGGGCATTGTGGAACTGATTCTGTTGATGGAAGAGGCGGGCTACGCCCTGCTGCCGGGGCCGCTGTTCTCCACCCTGATGGCCGGCGCCGTTTTGCACGCGTGCGGTTCAGAGGCGCAGCAGAAGAAATACCTGGCGCAGATCGCGAACGGGCAGGCGCGCGCCACGGTTGCCCTTGTTGAGAGCAATGCAACGTGGGACCCTGCGGCCCTGAAGATCTCCGGCGCGAATAAACTGAACGGCGTCAAACTGTTTGTTACCGATGCGGCAGGAGCGGACTTCATCCTGGTGGTGACCGCGCGTGGCACCTATCTGGTTGAGGGCAAAGCAAGCGGTCTGAACATTGAGCCCATGAAGGGCATGGATCTGACGCGCAAGATTTCCTCCGTCCAGTTCAAGAACACACCTGCGGAAAAACTTGGCGGAAACAACGCCGGTCTGGCCCGCGCGCTGGACATCGCAACCGCTGCGCTCGCAGCCGAGATGACCGGAGGCATGCAGCGCGTGCTTGAAACTACCGTGGCCTACGCCAAGACGCGCAAGCAGTTTGGCAAACCCATCGGCATCTTTCAGGCCGTACAGCATATGTGCGCGGACATGTACCTGGAAACCGAAAGCGCGCGCTCGGCTGCTTATTACGCCGCGTGGGCGCTGCAGGAGAATGCGCCGGAGGCATCTACTTCAGTTTCCATCGCCAAGATGTACGCGAGCGATGCCGCCCGCACGGTGGGAAATCGCGGCATACAGGTGCATGGCGGCATGGGCTTTACCTGGGAGAACGATATCCATCTTTATTACCGGCGCGCCAAGGCCTCAGAGACCATGCTGGGCGATGCGGCGTTCCATCGCGAGCGGATCGCGAAGCTGGTGATCGATGCAGGCGCGAAGTCAACTGGCCGGAAGAAACAGCTGGCGACAGGAACCTAGTCTGCACTATTTCATAAATGGGTGGAGCAGGCCTTCAGGCCTGCGGTAAGAGAGCAACAAATATCCGGGGCTTCAGCCCCTGAGGGATTGTTGAGTGCCACTTACAAAATGTCCCCAGCGGCTAAAGCCGTCGGTTCCCGGATCGCCGCTCGAGCGCAGGGCTGAAGCCCTGCTCCACCCATGCACTGGTCCTTCATGAATAATGCGGGTTTAATATCTTTACTACAGCAAACGGAGGTCCCCATGCCTTTAATGAATCACCAGTTCCGCCTGGCCGCGCGTCCGGTTGGGCTGCCGAAAAAGTCGGATTGGAATTACACCGAAGAGCCCGTACGCGATCCCGGTCCCGGCGAAGTTCTGGTCAAGATCATGTACCTGTCGCTTGATCCCGCGATGCGCGGCTGGATGAATGAAGGCAAGTCTTACATTGAGCCGGTCAAGATCGGCGACGTGATGCGGGCGTTCGGAGCAGGGCGTGTGATTGCGTCCAACAATCCTGCATACGCCGTCGGCGACCAGGTCACGGGCATCTGCGGCATCCAGGAGTACTTCCTCAGCGACGGCAAAGGCCTGAACAAGATCGATACGCGCATGCTGCCCATGCCGGTCTATCTGAGTGCGCTTGGCATCACCGGCCTTACGGCTTACTTCGGCCTGCTGGATGTGGGACAAGCGAAGGCAGGCGACACAGTCGTCATCTCCGGCGCGGCCGGGGCCACCGGCATGGTTGTGGGACAGATTGCCAAGATCAAGGGATGCCGCGCCGTCGGCATTGCCGGCGGCCCGGAGAAGTGCGGCTACTTGACCCGGGAGCTCGGGTTTGACGCCGCCATCGACTACAAGAATGAAGACGTCAGCAAGGCGCTGCGCCAGCACTGCCCCAATGGCGTGAATGTGTACTTTGACAACGTCGGCGGTGAAATTCTCGACGCCGTGCTCGCGCAGCTTGCGCGCTTTGCCCGCGTGGTAATCTGCGGCGCCATCTCGCAGTACAACAGCACTACGGGAATCAAAGGGCCTTCCAACTATCTCTCGCTGCTGGTCAACAGCGCGCGGATGGAAGGCTTTATCGTGTTCAATTACCAGTCGCGCTACGCGGAAGCTGCCCGCGAGATGGCCGGATGGATGGCCGAACGCAAGCTCAAGTCAAAAGAAGATATTGTGGACGGCTTTCAGACCTTTCCCGATACGCTGCTCAAGCTCTTCCGGGGCGAGAACACGGGCAAGCTGATGCTGAAGCTGGCGGAGTGATTTCTGACTCTTAGTTTCGATGATAAGCCCGTGCGCTGTCGCTCGGGACTGCTCGAACCGCAGCTTGCATTTTGCAAATCCGGGCGTTCTTCGCTTTTCACTGCTCTTTGATGAATAATGATCGCCATGCTTCACA
>JBLMYN010000203.1:0-7007 GCA_050258305.1 Actinomycetota bacterium | reverse complement strand
AGCCATCTTTCCAGGGCAGGTTCCAGGTCATCGGGGGCGGCAATCCGCTGCACCAGCCCCGCAGCTTTTGCCTCGGTCGCGACCATGCTGGCTCCTGTCAACACCATGTCGGCTGCGCGGCTGGTCCCGATTCGCAGCGGCAGCAGAGCTGCGCCGGCCGGCGGAAAAACTCCGAGCTTGATTTCCGGCAAGGCAAATTGCGCGGTTTCCTCCGCGATAATCAGGTCACAGGCGAGCGCCAGTTCGAACCCGCCGCCCAGACATTGCCCGCGAACCGCAGCGATGGTGGGCGCGGGCAGCACGGCCACTGCGCGAAGCAATTCCCTGAGTTGTACCAGGGTTCGGCCGATATGGTCCGGCAGGTGCTCTTCGATGCTGGCTCCGAAGCTGAAATGCGGGCCGTCACTGCCGATGATGACTACTTTCAGCTTTCCATTCCACTCAAGGCCGCTCAGCGATTCCATTATGTCCAGCATCATTTTGCGGTCCAGGATGTTGGCCTTGGGGGAGGCGAGCGCTACGCGAGCAACCGCCCCATCATTGGTCAGATCAAGCCGTATTTTTTCTCGATAGCTCATGGATGCCCTCTCCATTGCCGCTCACGATGCCTTGACCGCCTCGGCGCCTACCGCCCACGGAGCTATTTCTTCCACCAGTTCTTCGTTCCAGCGTGCGCCCTCCGCAAGCCGCTGGCGCAGGCGGACGAAATCCACTTCGCGCTGGTTCCTGTCTCCGTAATGAAAAGCGCGGAAGCCGGCGTTGGCTTCCGTCATCATGTTGAGTGACAGCCAGGCGCGGTTGCTCTCGCGGTTGCGGTCCCAGTGTTCCAGCTTGTGCTTGCGCAGGCTCTCAGTGGTCTTGGTAAGGCAGTCCGGCATGGTGTAAAGGAATTTGGTGCACAGCGCATTCACGGCTTCATCCAGATTGCTCAAGTCAACCTTGGCTTCCGCCATCAGCTTCTTGCCGCTTTCCTTTTCCTCGCCGGTCTTCCAGTCGCCCAGAACCACGCGGCCGTATTCGTCCAGCAGGCGGCCGGTCACGACCAGCGGATTGGCGATCCAGTGTCCGTCAAGGCGCAGCGCGGGAACGATCTGAGTGAGCCCGCCAAGATAATAGAAGCGGTGGGCGCTCCAGGGTTCGCAGAGGGTACCACTGATCATGGCATTTTCCATGCCCACGAACAGCGGCAGGAAATCGGTGCTGCCGCCATCGGGCGCCGAACCGTGCTTGGGGCCGGCCTGGCTGAAAACCGCGAGGTCGCTGGCGATGGAGAAATCGCAGGCCATCCCAATCTCCTGCCCTCCACCCACCCGCATGCCGTTCACGCGGCAGATAACGGGTTTGTCGCACTGCAGGATCGAGGTGACCATGTCATTGAAGATGCGCATGTACTGGCGATATTCGGCAGGTGCGCCGGCATACACTTCGGCATACTCGCGCGTATTGCCACCCGCGCAGAAGGAGCGCGTGCCTGCTCCGGTCAGCACCACTGCGACCGCACCGCGATCATTGCTCGCCTGGCGCAGCGCCAGAATGATTTCCTTTGCCATGCTCGTGGTGTAGCTATTCAGCTCTTGCGGGTTGTTGAGCGTGATCCACAGGTTATGGAGTCCGGCCACCGGTTTGCCGTTGTGGTCGTACACGGGCCGTTCTTCCAGCAGGATTTCACGCGGGCTGAAATGCTCAACAAGATTGTGGTCTTTCATGGACTCCTCCTTAATCATGTCCGTTCGGAACCAGCACCACGCGCCGGTGGAATGCGTGCCGGTGGACCCCGTTCAGAACTTCCGGCGCCTCGTTCAATGGATGCTTCTCAACAAACGGTTCAATGGCGACCTTGCCGCTCAATACCAGGTCAAGCGCGGCAGGATACTGGTCCGGCGGGCAGCCCCAGTTGCCGCGGGCCGTGGCATCAAAAGCCATCAGGTTCGAAAGTCGGATCTCGACTTTCTTCGGCGTGAAGCCGACCACGGCGAGATAAGCTCCGAAATCCAGCAGATTGAACGCAAGCGCCTGTCCCGCAGCGGCGCCGCTCATTTCAAAGATCTTGAGCGTTGAACCGGGCTGCGCAAATTCGGCGGTGAAGTTGCGCACCGCCAGCTTGAGTTCCTTTTCGTCCATCCGGTCCGAATTCAGCACTTGCGTTGCGCCAAACTGTTGGGCCATCTCCAGGCGGTCAGGATCAATATCGATGGCGATCACCTTTGCTCCGACAGCCGAAGCGATCTGCACGCCGAAGGCTCCAATGCCGCCCGCGCCAACCACGACCGCTGCGTCACCTGCCTGCAATCCGGAACGGCGAATGGCTTCAAACGGAGTGGTTACCGCATCCGCAACCACAGAAAGCGATTCGAGCGTGACGCCGGCAGGAAGCTTCTCCGGGACGGGACAGAGCCCATGCGCGGGCACGCGAACGTGCGATGCAAAGCCGCCGTCGCCGTCATTGCCGGGCATGAACTGCTTGCGGCAAGTGGTCGGCCTCCCCGCAAGACAGGCCGGACATTTGCCGCAGGGAATCACCGCAGGAACGATCACGGATTTACCGAACCACTGCCGGGCATTGTCTCCGGCGGCAGTGACGTGTCCCGTAATTTCATGGCCCAGGACCAGCGGGAGCGCGTGGCGCGTGGGTACGCCATCATAGGCAAAGCCAATGTCGGTGTGGCAGACGCCGCAACCGGCCACTTTCACAATCACTTCGTCATCACCCGGCTCGAGCGCCGGGAGTTCCACCAGATCAAGCGGCAGCCCTACTCCTGTAAGCCGGAAACCATAAGCGCCTTGAATCGACATATCAATACTCTCTTGTTGTGATCATCTAGTTTCGCGCCGCCAGGCGTCGCAGCCCCAGCACTGCCGCGCCCAGTGCGCAGACATATTCGCAATCTTCCGGCACGTGGACTTTCACCTTGAGGCGCTGCTTGAGCGCTTCTACCATGCCCTGCTGGTGGGCTACCCCGCCGATGAAAGTGAGCTCCTCACCCAGTCCGACTCGCTTGAGCAGTGCGCCGGAGCGCTCGGCCAGGGACTCATGAATGCCGCGCAGAATGTTTTCCACGCCAATTCCCGAGCTCACGTGATTGATGATTTCGCTCTCCGCCAGCACAGCGCATACGCTGCTGATGGGCTGAGGATGCCCGGCCTGGAGTGAGAGATCGCCCACTTGCTCCAGCGGGATTTCCAGATACTTCGCCGCGCGCGCGATGAACATGCCTGATCCCGCAGCGCACTTGTCATTGCTCTTAAAGGTCTTCACTTTTCCGTTGTCGCCAACGGAGATGGCCCGCGTCACCTGGCTGCCGATATCGAGCACCGCGCCCGGATGATGGACCAGGAAGAAAGCGCCGCGCGCCGCCGTGGTGATTTCGGTAATCGCGATATCGCGGAAGCTCAGGTTGTAACGGCCGAAGCCGGTGGATGCGATGTACGCGAGATCGGAGCGCGCGTTGCCGGCCAGCGCTTCATCCAGAGCGTTGTTGGCTGCCTGGTCCACGTTCATGCCGCTGCGCGCGCGCCCGCGGCCAATAATGTGCAGTTCGCCGCCAGGCGTATACTGCGCGGCCACCACGGCCTTGGTAAATCCTGAGCCGCAATCAATCCCCGCTACTAACGGCATGTTCCCTCCACACGGTGGTTTCAAAACTGTCGCCCAGTTTTTCCAGCGCGAACAATGCGGCGCCAACTGCACCCATATAGTGCGCGTCCGGGCTGACCTGGAGCTTTCGGCCGATCACGGTTTCCAGCGCCTGTACCATCCCGATGTTGCGCGCCACGCCGCCGGTCATGGTGATTTCCGGTTCGATGCTCAGGCGCCGGGCAAGTGAGAGCGTGCGCTTGGCGATGGCCAGATGCACGCCGCCCATGATGTCTTCCGCGCGCTTGCCTTGCGAGAGATAAGAAAGGATGTCCGATTCGACAAACACGGTACACACCGTGGCGATTTTCACCGGACGAGTCGCCCGCAGTGACAGCGGCCCGATATCATCCAGGCCGATGCCCATTACTTCCGCCGCATTGGCGAGAAAGCGGCCCGTCCCGGCGGCGCATTTGTCATTCATGACGAAGTCAAGCACCTCGCCGGCAGGTCCCACGCTGATGGCTTTTGAATCCTGCCCGCCCATGTCAATGACCGTGCGGGTCCCGGGGCAGAGAAACTGCGCTCCGCGGGCATGGCAACTGATCTCCGTCATCTGCGCGTTGCCGAAGGAAATCTTGTAACGCCCGTAACCGGTTCCTACGACAAAACCGACCTGCCCGGGTTCAATGCCCGCAGCCTGGCAGCACTTGTCAAAGGCCGCTTCCGCGGCTTTGAGCACATTGGCGCCCGTATCGGTGAGCGCACGCGCGAGAATCTGCTTCCCGTCACCGTTGTCGCTCATCAGAATGGCTTTGGTCTGGGTGGACCCCACGTCCACTCCGGCTGCAATTCTCATTAGCGTCCTCCCGCCGCGACGGCATGTTCTCTGGTTTGCTTGGCGTGTTCCAGTGATTCAAAGAACGCGTCAATGCGGTTCTTGGTCTGCGCTTCAGCGAAGTAGCGCGGGTCTTCCAGATCTGACTCGATGTAGAGCGTGGGAACGCCGAGTTGTTTGGTGAAGTAGTCGCGCATGTCGCCCTGCCCGCAGGAAAACAGGCGGCAGCTCTTTACGAAATGGATGATCACGCCGTCGGCCTTCCATTCGCGCACATAGCGGCCGATCTGGGCATAACGCTGCAGGTAGTTGCGATTGGTCACGTTGTGAGCCAGCATGTGCATCGCTACTGACTCGAAAGGGCGCGCCGGATCGTGGCGGAATCCGAACTCCCACAGTCCACCAACCGTGGAGTAGGTGGACGCCACCGCACACGCTTTCCACTTCGCGAACATGTCGCGAAATGCCCGGAAATATGGGTACGGCGGCGGTCCTTCCACCACGATCCGGAATTTTTCCTGGTCGTAAATCCCTTCGTGCGCATCCACTTTGGTTTTGAACTCGTTGTAAGCGGAACGGAAAAAGTCCACGCCCTGCTGTGTTGCGCGATAAACGTACAGAGGCCCCATCAGCGTGATGGCGTCAAAATACGCATCGAACGGCGCCGGCGAGTTCTCGGAAAGATGCTTGATTTTCGACCACAGCTCTTCTACTTCACGCGAGTACTCAACCGCGCGCTGGAAACGCTCAAAATCAAACTTGCGGCCGGTGATCCTTTCCATCTTCTCCACTACTTCCTTGAGTTGCCGGACCACGTATTCCACGTCCGCGGCACTGGGCTCGTTGCCGCGAAGGAAAGGAACATCGAGCACGAACAGCGGCGCTCCGGTGAACTCGGCCACGTGCTCAAACCATTTCACATAGGTGTTGCAGCCGACAAAGTTGCACAGCACCAGGCTCGGCTTGGGCATGCGGCCGCCGGTCGGCGTGATGCCCTTCAGCATGCAGCCGATATCGGCTTTCACATAGGCGCAGTTGTCGGCGGCATAGCCCAGGTCTTCGGCTGCGAGAATCGGGTCAAGCGACTGATGCCGAATGGCCAGTTGCAGGGCGTTGACCTCGGGATAGATCGGCACGGCTCCGAAGCCTTCCAGCAGTTCCACGCAGTTGCCGGAGATCATCATTGACACTGTGGGCGGATCACCGGCGTCGGCTGCGCGATCAAGTTTCTGGTACCAGTCCATCATCAGATCCTTCTGCTGCTGATGGATGCTGCCGCGATATTCGGATACGGGGGCTTGCGCCATCGGTGCTCCTTCCTTAGTCAAAGACCAGCGATTCGACAAACGTTTCAATTTCGGTGCGCAGGCGGTCGAAGGTAAACAGCTTCTCTTCGAACTCCAGCAGCAGGTGCGGCAGGCCAAGCTCTTCGACTTTTTTCTTGAACAGCACGTAATCGAAGTAGGCCGGCTCACAAAACTTGGCGATCAGGAAGATCACCGCGTCAGCGTGGGTGTGCCTGATCTTCTCAGCCAGACCGTCAGCGCGCGGGTGCGCCGTGTCATGCCGGACGGACGAGTACACCGAGTGATGCACGTAACTCTCAGCCAGCGCACGAACCGGATCACCGGTGACCGGCACCATGCGGGTAAACCAGCGTTGTTCCAGAGTGAAGTCGTCTTCCACTATGTCGCAGCCGGCATCTTCCAGCAGGCGTATGACTTCCAGTGGCGGCTGTTCGCAGAACGCGCCTTCCACCACCACGCGGATCGAGTCGCGCTTTTTGCTTTCCCGTTCGGAAATGGTTTCCAGCGCGCGGCGCAGCACGGTGATGTGTTCTTCCACGGGCATGAAGTTGCCGCTGCGCACGATCACGTAGGATTCCCAGGCCCGGAGCAGGTGCGGGTTGCGTGCCCGCAATTCGTATAAAAGATGGACCAGGCGGCGCTGCTCGTTGTAGAGCGCGATGCTGCGATGGAGGTCCTCGTCGCGCACCAGCACGCCGCCAAGCTTTTCCAGTTCAGCGATGATGCGCCGGTACTCTTCGGCCAGAAAATCCACGCTTGATCCCGAAGTGCTGTGCGGCAGGTGGATAAAATCCACGTACATCTGCGGGAAATTCCGCTTGATGACAAAGCAGAGATTGCGGGCGGAATCGCAGATGGAGGAGAAGAGAAACGCGTCCAGCGGTTCCAGGTGGCCGGTCATGGCCATTTCCATCGTGGTCTTGACGATGGAACATATGAAGGACCCGAAGCGTGAATCCGCGTGCTGGATATCCAGGCGGTCGCCGGCGCCGCTCATCAGAACCGGCAGCATGCCGGCCGCGTGCACGATCTCCACCGGCGCGTACACCGGGAAAAAGCCAATGGCTTTGCCTTTGGGGTGCTCGTCCTTCCAGCGCCGGACCGAAGCCAGCGTGAGGTCCTGCACCGTTTCCGATAAACTATCGAACGTTCGTTCGAACTCTGTCATGTAACGATTAAAGCCCTGATGCGAACACCGCGGCTGTGACGGACATCACACTCTGTTGTGACCGCCAGGGGGCCCACAGCGGCTATTGGTTACAGCGTGCGGCGTGATTCCAGGCGGTGG
>JBLMYN010000202.1:0-3179 GCA_050258305.1 Actinomycetota bacterium | reverse complement strand
GGAAATCCGGCGTTGGGGGGCGAACTCGCTCGTCTTTTACATCTGCAACAACTTCGTGATTCGCGTGCTGGAAATGATGATGCCGCATGGCGTGACGCTGTTCCTGCTGTCGATTGTCATCACTGCATTGCTGCTGCGAGCCGCGCTGGCTGTGCAGGCATGGAGCGGACGAGAGCGGCCTGTGAAAGTGCTGCTGGCCGGCGCGATTCTTGTCGCGGTCACGCTGGCGGCAAATCATTATCTATGGCCGGGGTCGTTTCATCTGAGCACGCTGGCCAGTTTTGGATTAACGTTCTCATTCGTGTTCTGCCACCCGGCCTGGAAGAATCTGAGTCGCGCCATGACACGATCAGGAGCGCAATCGGGTGGCGCCCGGGGGCCAAATCAGGAGCTGCTGAGAGCGCCAGGGGTGTAGGTGTTCGCAGAATCGCCGTGATCGCCGTGGAGTCTGAGATTGGAACGTGTGGCACAGCCGCCCTCGGCTGTGCGCACTACAAACCGGGCACATGGTTGACAGTTTGAACCAGGGCATAGTTGACAGATCCGTCGCGAGTCGGAGAACGGAGGCGTGAATGTCACCCTCACCCAGCCATGGTGATGAGCAGACTGCCAATCGAGAAGCTGACCTGGATCCGCGCTATGCATGCGTTGCTTGTAGGTCACCGCCTGTTGAAGCATCTGTGTTGGCAAAATAAGAATTTTCACGACTCGTTTGCCGATCATGACGGCATTCCGCACAGCCGAGGGCGGCTGTGCCACACGGTTCTTGTCGCATTTCGAGAGAGAGGAAACGAAGGAACAGCAAGAACGTCTTTTCTCCGCGTCTCCGCGCCTCCGTGGTGAAAAGCAAATTTTGCCGCAGGTTTTGTGCAGATGCGCGCCGCCAGGAACTGCTGTTTCGGACGAGCGCTAAGCAGAGTTGCAGAAACTTTCCTCTTTTATAAGGTTGCGAAACAAATAAGAATATATGTGAGCCGGCCTGTTTGGCTAAGTTACTAATTGCAAAGGGTTTCTCATTTCGATAAGGTTTTTCACTGCTGGCAAGGAATATAGTAACCAAATAGTTCACAATTAAGGTGATTTCGGGTAAAATACCTTAAAAGCAAGGGTTTTTAGCCTCCTGCCGGGGCAGAAAGCGGACTGACGGTAAGGGGCTTAGCTTGGACGGATTGAGATAGCGGGAAATCGGCAGCAGCAAAGAACGGTCGCCCTCGTCGAAAAAAAGCTCTAAGGCCCTGAGGAAGTGTCAGTGACAGCCGTACCTCCGTTTAAGGAATCATCTCGAGATCTCATCATTGAAGTGGCCCGCGCCCTTGAGCCTTACTTCCCTGACATTACAAATAAATGGCGCGAGAGGCTGGTCAAGGATTTTGGATTCGACGGCCGCACGCTGGCGGCGCTGGAACGGCTGACGCCCGCGGCCGGCTCGGTTTATTTCTGCCACGACGACTTCCCCGGATTTGAAGAGAACCTGCAGTACTTTGGCACCCGCCTTTCCAAGCTGCAGGTGGATACGCGCGCAGTGGCGCGCTGCCTGGAACTGTTCCAGTTGGCCTGCGATCCTTATTTATCGGGACTGTTTCCGGAGCGCGAAGCCGAGGCCAAGGCGGCGCTGGAAATGCTCTCGTCGGTTTCCTTTGTCATTATCTCCGGGGCGTACTTTGACGCTAAGACGGTGGAGTCAAACGCGCTGCTCTCATTGCTGGACGCGGAACTGGCGGCCGACGATTTGAGCGTGCTGCTGCAAAAAGTAATGGAAATTACAACGCGCACCTTTGAAGCTTCCATGGGAGCGATTCTGCTGCGCGATGCGGAGAGCAACCATCTGCGGCTGGCCAACGCCGTGGGCCTGGACCAGACGATGCCGGAAGACTTCAAAGTAGCGATCGGCGAAGGCTTCAGCGGCCGGATTGCCGCGACGGGCGAGCCGGCGATGGTGCTGGACACGAGCGCCGAGGGACGTTTTTCAGCGACGATCCGCGCCAGGGCGAAATCATTGTGGGGCGTGCCGCTGAAGGCCGAAGGCGAAAACACCGGCGTGCTGGCCATTGGTTTTCCCAAGCCGTATGAATGGCTGCCGACCGAACGCGAGCTGATGCGTGCGATTGCCGACCGCGCGGCTCTGGCGATTGAGCGCGCGCGGATGACAGAAGCGTTGCGCGACCGCGAGCAGCGCATCGCCGACCTTTCCGCGCACCTGCTGCGCGTGCAGGAAGAAGAGCGCAAGCGCATCAGTCGCGAACTGCATGATGAGACCGGGCAGGCGCTGATGGTGATCCGCCTGTACCTGGGCATGATGGAGCAGGGCGGGGCGAAGAACCTGCGCGGCAAGATTAAAGAGACCGTGGACGTGGTGGACCGGACGATTGAGGGTATCAGGAGAATTATTGGCAAGCTGTCCCCTCTGGTGCTACAAGAGCTTGGATTGGTGGCCGCGATTCGCAAAGAGGCCAAAGACATGGCCAAGACCGCCGGCGTGAAGGCGCGGGTGCTGATTGCGGACGATGTTGGGCGGCTGGCGCCGGGAACGGAGCAGGCCATCTATCGCGTGGTGCAGGAGGCGCTGCACAACGTGGCCAAGCACGCGCAGGCGAAAAACGTTACGGTGCATGTGGCGCGCGAGGGCAAGACGGTGCACGTGCAGGTGGAAGACGATGGCGTCGGGATCCAGGCGGCGCGCGGGAATCCGCGGAACGGGTCGTTTGGGTTGGCGGGCATCAAGGAACGGATTGCAATGTTGGGCGGGGTCTCGCGCGTGATCTCGACCAAGGGAAAGGGAACGCGCATCGAAATAACCGTGCCTGCGGGCGAAAGCCCGGAGATGGAGAGGCCGCTGGTGCAAGTTGCGGCGCATCCGGGAGCACGGCTGAATTAAACGACGTGTAAAAGAAGGGACCTCCCCATGCCGAAGATTAAATGTCTGCTTGTTGATGATCACACGCTGTTTCGCCAGGGCGTACGGCGGCTGCTGGAAAGCGAAAGCGATTTCGAGGTCGTGGGCGAATCTCCTGATGGCGGTGACGCTGTGGAGAAGGCGCGCGAACTGCGTCCGGACATCGTGCTGATGGATATCGGCATGCCGGGGCTGTCGTCGTTTGAGTCGGCGCGCCAGATCAAGAAGAATCGGGTGGAGACGAAGATCCTCTTTCTCACCATGTATGAAGACGAGGACTACCTGG